>JAJOKB010000098.1 GCA_021208135.1 Verrucomicrobiota bacterium
CGGATAAATTTGGACGGCGCGTCATACGACTTAGGTATTTGAAAAATCCAGAAACCCAAGCGACAAGCAAAAGACTCAACCACATTATCAGGTCGATAGTCTTTGGATGACTTTCAATCCAATCTAGCATTATAAGTTTGCTGAACAAGTTATTAGGTCATTTGAGATAATCTGCTTCGCGGGCACTGAGTCAACGTTATTTTACACAAAGTGCTGTGTTTTCCAATGCCTACCCATCTTTGGAGCAGTAAAGTTAATTGAGCTATCATGCAAAGGTTGGAAAAGAACGATTTTCATCGCTATCGGTCGACGCTCCGGGGTCTGGGTGTTTCGGACGCGGAGATGCCGCATTTTGTAAGGCAGTCTATTTTTCCGCACTCCAACCGCAACGCTGGCGGACGGTCAAAATCGTGGGTAACTGCATTTAAGCCCCCCCATCCAGCGCCCGCGCCGGTTAACCGCATAAAATGAAACTTGCGCGAAGCGCGATTTTCGCACAAAAGGGACTCGGATAGCGTTCCCGCCGCGAAGCAAGCCTGTATGCAAGAAGACAAAACACGCTGCAAAAACTATACCATCAATGCCGTGCTCGCAGGCTTGCGCGTGTGCCTGATTAACATCAAGGCTTTATGCTTCCCAGACCAGCAATGGCCCTACATTCAGCAACGCTGTCAGCACAACCCCACCATCGCCTACAGCGCTATCACCAAGATGGCTCATAGTTGATAGCACCTTACGCATTCCCCGCGGTTATGCGGCTCCTGGCTTTTTGCCTGTATCCGGGCTTGTAACCGGCAGCTAAAGCAGCCGCTCCGTAAAGTTACGGCAGTTCAACTCCGCAGGGTGTTCAATGCACCCACCATCGCTATCGGTATCGAAATCGGGATCGATGGCTTATCGTTGCCGCCTGAATTGGATCACCAAACTGGTTTGGATGGTTCCGCAAACCTACGATGGCCTTGGCTTGTTCGCTTCGCTCCTTCGATAACGATAGCGATCACGATACCGATACCGATGCTTATCTTTCCCAGACTAAACCAAGGTGCCTCCTAAATGAAGTTACCCTGTCGAGCGTGAGAGACGGCGGCTTGCCGCCGTTCTCTCTACGCGATTGTTCGCGTGTGGATCAGAACAGGTCGCTATGGGTTCCTGTCCTTTCCAAACGCAGTTCATCTTCTGTCAATCGGTAAATCAAAATCCAATCAGGCTCAATATGGCAATCCCGCCTGTTCTTCCATTTCCCGATCAATGGATGATCTTTGCATTGCGGTGGCAGCGGTTCACCCCTAAGAATTATGTCAACCACCTCTGAAACCTTCTCCAAATCCTTCCCACGTTTTATCTGCTTCTTGAGATCTTTTTTGAACTGTGAGGTTTGGGAAAGTTTCATCTTGCCCAACTTTTTTTCAAATCATCGGCGGAATCGAAATATTCAACCTCCTCATTACGGTCACTTTGATCCAGAATTCTTGCCGTGTGTGCATTGGGTACTCTCAGCTCCAACGGAAATTCTTGCCTCATGGCAATCTGTCGATAAAGCAGACGGACCGCTTCAGTCGGAGTCATGCCAATTTCCTGAAGAACCATTTCGGAGGCTTCTTTTGTCTTCCGGTCAAGCCGGGCGTGTACGGTCGCGGTCTGATTCATAATGACCATGTGTAGCACATCCGCAACACAAGTCAACCCTTTTTGCCGAACAGTGTAATATGTTACACTCAGTGTAAAATATCACGGAATTTCTTTGTTGTTGTACGGCTTTGGTTAATTGTTTTTAAAAAAAATTTGAGCAAAAAAAGCTTATGTCAATTTGCGCTTTGGAGGAAATTGAGGCGTGGGGATGGGATTTCAGGCAAAAGGAATCCTATAAAATCGTGATTCGCTGGTATCTGGGGTGGTGTATATTGAAAGTTACTTGCGATAGTTAACGGTTGATCTATGAACCTTGGTACTATGATGAAAAAATCACTGACCAAACTTCCGGTTACGGTGTTATCCGGCTTTTTAGGGGCTGGAAAAACGACCTTGCTCAATCACATTCTGCACAATCGTCAGGGGATGCGTGTGGCGGTTATTGTGAATGATATGAGCGAAGTGAACATCGATGCGCGCTTGGTTGCGGATGGGGGAGCTTCCTTGAGTCGCAAAGAAGAGAAATTGGTGGAAATGAGCAACGGTTGCATCTGCTGTACGTTGCGGGATGACCTGTTGGAAGAGGTACGCAATTTGGCCAAGGCCGGGCGTTTCGATTACCTGTTGATTGAATCCACCGGCGTGGCCGAGCCTTTACCTGTCGCGGAAACCTTTTTCTTTCGTGATGAGGAGGGATTTTCTTTGGAGGATGTGTCGTGCATCGACACCATGGTAACGGTGGTGGATGCCGCCAATTTTGAGCGTGATTTTCAGTCGCCGCAGCGGCTCTTGGATCGGGGCCAAGCGGTCGGCGAAGAAGACACTCGCAGCGTGGTGGACTTATTGGTTGAACAGGTCGAGTTCGCCAATGTCATCGTGTTGAACAAAATTGACCGGGTAGATGAGGCGGCCAAGCAACGCGTACTAGGCATTATAAAGTCGATCAACCGCAAGGCAGAAATCATTGAAACTGTGCGTTCACAGTTGGATCCGCGTGCGATTTTGGGGGCAGGGCGCTTTAGTCTGGATGAAGCGGAGACCCTGCCGGATTGGTTGAAAGTCATCCATGGAGAGCCCGTTCCGGAGACTGAGGAGTATGGCATAGGCAATTTTGTTTACCGTGCCAGAAGACCCTTTCACCCGCAGCGTTTGCATGCCTGGATGGCCAAAGACTGGCCAGGGGTCATTCGCTCGAAAGGCTTCTTTTGGTTAGCTACCAGATCCGACTACGTAGGACTCTGGTCGAGAGCAGGTATTCAATCGGACGTGCAGATGGCGGGGAAATGGTTTGCCGCAGTCCCGCGCCAAAGCTGGCCTGACGATCCGGAGGAATTGGCGCTGGTAAAACGCAATTGGCAAGAACCCCACGGCGACCGCAGGCAGGAAATGGTCGTGATCGGCTACGTCGCAAAAATGGATGAAGCAGACCTTAGGGCAGCCTTCGATGCTTGTTTGCTAACAGATGAAGAAATGCAAGGAGGTGAGCCACTCTGGAAAACGTTTAGAGATCCATTTCCGACTTGGTAGCGGCGGGGTGCCAGGCACCCTCATCTCGCCGATCCGTGGAAACAAGCCCGGCTTGTGCCGCTGCAGCGGATCACAAGCGCATACTTCTCAGCGCAGGGGAAAGAGCCTCGCTCGTTTCTGATAAAGCACGGGGTAATCCTTGTCATAGATGAGAAACAAGTGGGGGAATTGCATCACTGCCTGCGAGTAGCCCAAGCGCCTTTTTTCTAAGGTCTTGGTTGTGTTTCGCTGTTTGATGACAAGGTTTATTGCATTGCCATGGGTGACATTAGTTGTGTCGGATGAGTGGCGAACCGCAGGCTGGCGGCGGCGGATAGTACACCGCTATTGGAAAGAAAGATGAATTTCACACCGTAAAACTCACCTGCGTGGGCTGGTTCCTGAAGGTTAATTGCTTCAAAAAGAGGATCACTCTCCTGCTCACCATCGAGGCCCATGGGCGAAAAGGACAGCCATGAAGACACAAAAGGAACAGCGGGCAAAACGGTTACCTGGAAAATAACGGAACTGGTCATTCCTTGCCTATCAGACACCAACAAATTAAGGGTAACAGTACCACTGAAGCCAAAAGATGCCCTTAGATTCAACGAGCGCGAGCCGCCAATACCAATGATTTCCGATTGATTGGGGGAGATCACATCTTCATTGAAAGATGCAATGGTAAATTCCAGCAATCGATCCAACCCATCTGGATCACTAGCAGAAACATTCACATTAGTTGAAGATCCGGCCACTACTGTTACTGTATGAATTGTTGAAATCAAAGGACTTACGAGAGGAACGGTAAGCCGTACGGAGGCAAGCAGCATCTGCAAATTATCACCACGCAACTGCTGCAAATTGGATGCCGATGCCTCACCCGAAGCTATGGATCTGATCATCGGCAATGCCGTTGACTGCAGCAGGCTTTTGACAAAGGCGAAACCTGCAATCGGTTGACTGAGATTATCTGCCATTCGCTCTTTGATTTCGGCAACAATTTCACTGAGCGATAACAGAAATTCACTTACCAAATCCTCATTTAACTTAAGGCCCAATTTGTCAGCTGTTGCGCGGAGAATCGTTTCCAAATTCTCCAGAGACTCCAAATCGACAACCAGGATCGCTCCGGTTTCCGGATCGCCGACTTCAGACATTTGTTGTGTAGTCAGATCCGTATCGGCGGTCTGAATCAAGTCGGCAATGCTAACCATTGTTGCTTGCCTGACTGAAAATGCGTCGAGATCGGGATATTGACCCGAAATCAGAGCGCCAATCATAAGAGCAACCGTATCAACCTTGAGGGCAGTTCCAAGTAAATCGTCAAGATGAGTCGGATTTAAGGCGGCGAAACTGGCTGGAGCACTGGATGTAGTTATGATTGATTCAGGCAGACCCAGAGCGACATTGGTCACCAGTATGGCATCCCCCTTGGATAGACCGGCATCCATTAATCTGACCACGAGGTCAGACAATGGATTAATGGTACGGACCAAGCCGTTACCAAAATCATCGGCAGTGGTGGAAAGAACATTGTTCAATGGCAACCCGGTTGTCGGATCGATTCCACCAGTGAACCGAAACACTCCATCACCGTGTTCAAGCAGACCGTTACCACTGCTATCAAACATTGCTAACTCACCACTCAGTCTGAGCGACGAAGATTCCAGATCAAGGAAACTATAAAATCCATCTTCATCAGGAACGACCATTGGTTCCCCTGGATCCCATTGTCCGTTTTGATTAACATCAAAGAACACCATTTCTGCCCCATCCTGTGGTGTGAAACCCGCGAGCAGTGAATTCTCCAAATGGATGAAGTCGACCGGAACCAGATCCCCGGTGTCTTCATCGCGCAAGGTACCTCCGACTGCGACCAATACGCCCTCATCAGCGTCTAGCACACCGTTACCATTCAGATCAAATTGAGCCAACTCACCGAGCACAATGACCGGATCCAAAACAAACTCACTTAAATCCGGCAACTCACCTGGTGCAAAGTCTTGTTCACCCACAGGAAACAATAAAGGCGTGAAGCTAAAGAAACCATCGTTGTCTGAAACAACGACCAAATCGTCTCCGTCGGGAGTACCATTCCCATTACGATCGATAAAAACGGTGGCATTTGCAAAGCGGATATGGCCCGCAAGCAAAGGGTCATCGATAGAGAGAGTCTGATCGTTACTAATTCCGGTCTCAACGTCCGTACCCCCTAGCACCAACATGGAAACTTCATTGGCAGACAAAACTCCATCCCCATCAATATCGAGTTGCTCAAACAAACTAAGCGGCCTTGGACCTGTGTCAGTATCCGGGATCGTGGAAACAAAACTTACGTTGCCCGACTCATCCACCATAGAAAATGGCTCTCCATCATCGTGAACACCGTTGCCATTAGCATCGAAGTACACCATGCCACCACTGACTTCAGAACTCCAAATACTAATGCCGTTGTGCAGGGAGAGCTTCACTGTCACTCCGGCACAATGTCGCTTGCCGAAAATTTTGACGCAAGTTCCAACCCAAATATCCAAGGCACCACTGGAACTCACGCTGGCAGAAAAACTGATGGTTGGACCGACTTTAATTTTAAGAATGGAAAACTTGGCCCAAGCAGACCCTGACGCGTGAATAGAAAAGCTGCTGTTGGTAATGGTTGCGGAAAGAGTGAATCGAGCCCCGATATTGCTATTACCCACACTGACACTTGTGCTACCGGTAAAGCTGTATGTTCCACGCGAATCGATGAAACCACTGGCATTCACATTGACTGTGTTGAACAGTCGCATGGTAAGGGTGAAGGTGGTGCGCATGTAGTTACTGTTGGCCACTACATTTACCGTACCGCTGGCATGAGCGACTCCACCGGGAATATTGAAAGCTACGTTGGCGGTAAAGCTGAACTCAGTAGCTGCAATTTGAACTGTGGCACTAACAGGAGCTACATTTTGATTGAACAAATTGAGTGAACCGCTGAACGAGGCTGATACCTTGGAATTGGAAACTTTAGCAAACAAGGAACCGCTGATCCCGCCATAATGTGGGTTGCCAATTGAAAGTGCCACTGAACCAGTCAAAGAAAACTGTCCGTTGGAGGAGATGGATCCTGACACTTTTACCGTTGCAAATGATCCAATGGACAGAGTTAGTGGCGCGGAAGCAGGTATTGCGATTGTGAAAACTTTACCGGAGTACCTGATAACCAAGCTACCGGAAAGACGAACCCCTCCGATGTCGACCAGCGCTTGGACGATGCGAATTTCATATGTATTGGCGGCAATTCCAGCTTGCGCTGCACGGGTAGTATTAATGACAAAACTCAAATCACCCGATATCCGGACAAAGCTGTTATGAATCAGATTGGTGGTGATATCCAATGAACCATACAAACCGCTGGCGCTGATGTGCATGTCTCCTTTGAAATCCAATGTCACATCAAACACGCTCATGGTGCCAGCAGCAGATAATGAAAGCAGTGAACCCTGTTCAACAAATGTGAAAGACCCCGACAATTTAAAGCCACTGGCAGTCAAATCTGCCTTGGCAATCAAGGCGAAATAATGGGCAGGAAGACTGATTCCTGAAACTGTAACCGCGTGACTGCCAGTATTGATCGCCAATTGAAACGTGCCGCTCAATCCGAATCCTGCGGTAGAGGTTGGTCCGTGAGGTGACTTCACCTCGAGAACAGCTTGTATGCCTGCACTTCCGACCATCAATTCACCATCAATGGTAAAGGATATAATAGTGCTGGATCCCGCTTTGAGATCAAATGCGGCGGTGGCATGAATCGAAAGTTCGGTACCTTTTTGGGTAAAGACAAAGGTGCCATCAAAATCAATGGCCCCTATAGTCAGGTTGGCCTTAAGGGAAAGTTGAAAGAATGGACCAGCAGGCAATTTGACCCCCGCCAGATCTATAGCGGAGGTGCGTGTATTGATGAGTAGTTCAAATCCCGTGCCGGGCACACTAAATCCAAAGGAACTGCTGCCATTGTGCCTGGGCGCACTCAAGGCAAGTGATGCTGCAACACCGTGTTGGTCGGCAAAAAAATTACCGTCTACTTCGAACTCCAACACGCTTGTGCTGCCAATTTTAAGTGCAAAAATGGCATCAATCGCAAAAGCGATGTGTGATGAGGTAACTTCCAACACAAATTTGCCGCTGAAATCTATGCCTTGAATGGTCAAGTTCCCATCGATGTGAATGCGCAAGTAGTCAGGTCCGGCAGGAATGGAAACCCCACCAGCAGTGAAAGCACTGGATCTGGTATTAAATTGCAACTGACCTGTCCCGCTGAAATGCATGAACCCAGGATTTGCAGTTATGGTAAGATCCAGGCTGCCCGCTGTCCCCGCTGTGGTTACACTTAAACCACCCTTGACTGAAAAGCCAAATATCTTTACCCCTGCGACCGCCATTTCTGTAGTACCGGAAACCTCCATGTCGAATCCATTGGCAGAAATTTCCAGTGAAAAACTGCCGTTGATGGCCAGCTGTTCACCGCCTTTGGGTAGCAGAGCAACGGCACCGGTGACTGAAACGATGAATGTGTTCGCCTTCAGCACAAACTCCTTCGCTCCAGTGCCTGGAACGGTTAGTGTTTCGGTGCGGGCACTGTTAGTGGCAT
This sequence comes from Verrucomicrobiota bacterium, assembly GCA_021208135.1. Classification (GTDB taxonomy): domain Bacteria; phylum Verrucomicrobiota; class Verrucomicrobiia; order Opitutales; family Oceanipulchritudinaceae; genus JAJOKB01. The sequence goes on from JAJOKB010000098.1 coordinate 7,766, forward strand.
TTAGCTCCAGATAGGCGGATCCCGTGAAATGAAGGCCCAATTCCTGTAACACGGTAAAATTGGGCTGCAAATCCAGCACGCCCCATACTTCTATGCCCGAAGCACCACCGGTGGTATCTATCCGTAGTAAACCAGCAAATCCAATAGCATCACCGAGTCCGGTAACATCTACGGTTCCATTCATATCAATCTTTACCAAATCAGGAGTAAAGGCTACATCCACTTCTCCGGAAATGGTTAACTGCAAAAACTCTGCAGCGCTGTATGTGACCCCACCAGTAAGCTTTAACAGCACACTATCTGCCTGGTTCTGAGCACTGACTGCGGTTCCATCGACTCGCTCAAACTGGAGGGTCAAACCACCGAATATCGTCATAAGAGGCTCTTCAGCGGGCAGATCAGAGAGAAATAAAATGGTGACATCACCGTCTTTGACCTCAGTCAAATTTGCATATAAACGGAACCCCAGAGAAAGGTTGTCGGCAAATACTCCACGGGCATTGATCAAGAATTTGCCATCCGTAGAGATCAGTATGTCAACGTCAGCGCGAAAAACCAATTCCGAGGTGTACATTGAAAATAAAGTCGCTCCACCTTCAATGCGCATATTTGCACTGAATGCTGCCCAAAAGTCACCGCCACTTTGGTTATTATGCTGTGTTACCACGCTCTGTTCGAGCAGATTAATCCAATCTTCCAAGCTCATGGATCCCACGGTATTGAAAGATCCATCCCGAAGCCCGAGTGGATCAGTAATGGCGGGTAAAACAGCATCGAAAACCACCCCGGCACGAAAATTACTGATAGAAAGTCCGCTGATGGGTTCCAGCAAAATGGGGATATCGGCATCAAGATAAACTTCTAGAGGACCTAGCTGGCTGATTCCGACTCGGATTTGAAATCCGCTCAATCCAGCAAACTCAAAGTCTGCCTGGATCGCTCCATAGAGCACCCTGTCCGCAACCGAAGAGCTTTGATTTCCACTAATCCTGTTTCCCTCGGCATCAAAGCGCACCACTCCCAAAATCAACGTTCCGCTGGCCTGACCACCAAAGGCTTCTCCAGTGATTTGGATAGCAACTGTCCCTATGTCAACAACAGGAAACATGCCTTGACGCAATAGTCCCAAGTCAATTTCCAGATCCTGGATTTCACCCGATACATCCAATGGCAAATCATTAATTTTGCTCACAGTGGCGGAGATCTTCACCGCAAAATCCAGGCGATCGTTAGCAAAATCCTGCCACTCCAGGGAAAAATTTGTGATATCAATAGGCAACCATTCTGGCCAAAGCAAATCTGCAGATCCCGCCACACTCAAGGTGACCGAGAAATCGGCCAACGCAACCATTCTACCGTTTCCGTCGATACCAAAATTTACCGCAGTTCCTGAAAGCGCGTCCAACGCATCAAAAGTAACAGTCAAGGAACCAATTTCCGCGATATTGCCTTGATCCCCAGGATTAAAGTTTAACACCACATCCACAGCCTCCAATGAAATGATTGTGCCAATCTCAAACTGGATGGATCCTATACTCGCCGACTTAAATTCCAGGGTATTCACAGCAAACCCAAAATCCTGATCCACGGAAATCGCTAAATTTAACCCCAATTCCGCGTCCTTCACCGCGATGCCATCCGCAAACTCAAAACTTACGGTCAGGGATGCAGATGCACTGAACACGCCTGTAGTATCATCAAACGACCCGTTGACAGTCGCGCTCACATCGCCACTGAAACCCGATAAACTTTCACTGGTCTGCAGACTGATCGTACCCCCATAATCAGGCATCCACACACCATTCTGATATCCCCCCAGAATAAGCGTTCCTCCTAATATGACGGTATTGCCGATGGCAAGATCGCTGAAACCAATCTGAATCGGACCCAGATCATTGGGAGCCAACTTTCCATCCACGACCACAACAGAAAATGAGAAACTGTCCTCACTGCCACTGTATGTGGAAGTGCCAATTTGCAGAACCGGAGTGAATGGAAGTGCAGCCAGTTTATCAAAAGCAAATGCCCCTTCTACCGTGAGTCCGAAGGTCTCCAAACTAAACCGATCGTCGCTACCAGCCTGCGCTGCATCCACACTGACACTGGTCACTGTGAATGGCAAAAAGCCTCCAAGCCCGAAGTTGTCAACAGATCCAGCGTCATCCAAAGTCACCCCGGTAGCACTTAAGCTGCCATCCAAACCCAAGCGCAGCCCCAATACAGTTGCCCCCATTTCCAATGTTGGAATCGAGGCCGAAAGTGAGTCACTTTGCACTAATTGACTGCGTCCAGGGGTAAATTGCACCGAACTGCCTGTTATCTCCATCATCTCCACAACTACTAACGAAATAGTTGCTGCGGTTATGATAAGCTCCCCTCTGGCAACCTGACTGTTAAAATCAAATGTTCCGGTCAAACCACTGACAGATAGACTGAAGAAACTGCCTTTCATTTCCAACTGTGACAGCTCAGCCACCGTAATATCGATGACGCCTTCAACTGCATCGTTGGCAAACTTAACGGCAAAATTCTCTAATTGCACAGCAACACCAGTCAAGGTGACCACTTCCGCAACAGTAACCGTCTCCCCTCCTGCCTGGCCAATCTGCACTGTTCCTAGACTAAACCCATCAGCCCTCAATGAAAGATCTGTGAGCGTCACCGCGCTCAACCCATTGAACATCGGACTGCTCAATTGTGCTGCACCGACAACTGCAATTTCCTGATCAGATGAACCGTTGGGGTCATATTGTATGGTGACCGTTTCCGCATCCAGTCTCAATGCCTCTCCAACCAACAGTTCGACGGTAGCAAGATTGAAACTGAAGGTCCCATCCGCCATTGCAAGCAATCCGGAAATAGCCAATTCACCTCCACTGGCAGGCAACACCTGCCCATTGACAAAGCTTGCCCCTTGAAACAAAAAACCCCGCCTGCGCCTGCAGTGAAATAGATCCAGCTGCGGAGCCAGCGTATTGAATAACTACGTTCTCAAAACCAACTTTAGCACCACTCAGGCCAACGATCCCTGCAATTTCAATATCCCCTAAAGTAGCCGTGGCGCTCTCGATACTTATACCATCCTTACGGACTACAAATTCGCTGACTTTAACAGAGGGTGGGTCCGTAGCACTTTGATTGCGTAAAGCTATTAGCTCTACATCCAGATTTTCCAACCGGAAATATTCCTGATCCGGAGCATCGTTGCGCCGATCATAACGAAAAGTGGCTCCGGCGGCAGTTATATGCAATAGCCCTGTTGCGGTGAACAAAAGACTGTCGATCTGCAAAAGCACAACCTCTGAAGCAAAATCAAAGGTTCCACTCAAGGCAACGCCATCACTATCACTGTCGGTAATAATAGCCTCGAACGCAGTGGCATTCGGCGCAAACTCAGCACTGGCAAAAGTGACGTTCATTCCACCGGATAGCCCTGCTCCATCGTATGCAGAGGATGCAGCAACAGTGGCATTAAATCCAGTCCCACTGAACAACACCATGCCATCAGTGTCACCAAAAGTAACTTGTTCTCCAGTCACAACACCACTGATCTCAAACCCCTGGGTATCAAACTCAAAACTCAATGAAGCGGCCATAGGTTCATTGCCAGACTGAAAGAATGCCAGGGCAAGCCCTGCGCTCCCAGTGCCGCTTAATGAGCCCACTGCCAAAATCAAATCAATTTGCAAATTAGACAATTTCTGCCCAGCAATCTGCAAATCTCCTGCTACTTCTATAGTGAGAAGCCAGTGATCTTCAGCGCTGTTATAGCTTCCATTGAAAGCAAGCTTTGCAGGATCACCGCTATCATCTTGGATACCTGCCAGTCCAACAGTCCCTGACAAGGCGGTCACTATTTCGCTATCTATAGTGCGCTGCCCCAAATCGGAATTTAGAGTGGCCGTGAATGAGAAATCAAAATCTACCGGGCCGGTAATGCCAGAGAGCGTGAACTGGCCTACGCCACCGGCGAGCGGCATAATCAAGCTACTATAGCCGTCAGCAAATTGATCCATTCGATAACGCTCCCCAGACTCTGAAAAATACAACCCCACCCATTGATCCAACGCAACGGTGCCAGTGAGTGATACGTCGCTTTCAGCACCTATATCAGCATTACCACTGATGTCACCGTTGCCCGTTATTCCAAGCCGCACGTTGCTGCTGCCGTCGATAAAGAACCCGGCATCGTCCAAACCAAATAAAAAACTAAACTCCAGATCTCCAGACCAGGAAAAGGCTGGCTCCAAACTCAACCCATTGGTGAGTCCAGGAGTAAGGTCATTGGTTATATGCAGAAGACTGGTGTCATAATTTGGTACCACCTCTATGCCACTGGCGAAATTTACCGTCCATTGCACTTCAATGATTGTGTCGCCTGTTGATGGTGCAATTGTGTCTTCACCGACAATTAATCCACCCTCCACAGATATCACTTCAAACCCGTTTGCAACCAATGCATGCACCAAATCCGATAATTCCGAAAACCCCGAGAAATCAGGCGCAGACGCGGCAGCCACGATATTGGATATTCCAAAAAGTGCCGCCAGATTGTCGGGCAGAATGGGCATGTCCAAGGTGTTGAGATCAAACAGTTCCGTTAAATCCTTCAATCCGGACAACCAGGAAGCAAAACCTGTGGTCAGTTCAACACCAGGGTTAGTTGCAGAATCTTCCGGCGACGACGCAAACAATTCCTCTTGAGCCCATCCATAAGTGGCTTCACTCAATTCGTCTATCTCCGCAAAACTTTCGCCCTTCGCCTCCGACATCCGGATGGCTACTATCTCATCAGTGACAAAAGATGGCTCCGTTTCCTCCCATTCATTGTCCAGAACACCCACCAAACCAGCCGCTAGCCCAAGTGGCTCAGCCGAAAGCAAAAGGCGAGGCTCCAACATCTCAATAGATGCAGCATGTCGAGACCTCCGGTATGGGCGACTGCGCATATAGAACTGCATAACCATGAAATAAAGAGCAGCTGTCGAGCCAATAGTCTCAATAATATTGATTTTCTGCCGTTTTTAGGCGGGTGGCACCTCAACAAGCCTCATCATAAAAAAAGCAAACGCGCCTTTGTTCATGTGACGGAATAGAAGGTATGGTGAGCAACAGCACTGAGAAGACTGGGCAGTTTTGGCCTATTTCTTCCCGCGACAGGTGCGGAAACATTATTTGTCCCACGCGATTAGCAGTGAGCGAATGCGCAATTTGTCTTTGAGGGTCTGAGCAGAAATGTGCGCTCCGGAGCAATGAATGGTGTAGGCTTGTCCTGGGCGCATGTGGAGGAAGTTGTCGGAAAAACGGCAGTCGGTATCCTCGAGGGAAATCCAGGTCCACGGTGACACCTGCGAGCTATGAATTTCGATGCAGTGGTCCCCACCCTTCGATTTCACGTTGTAAGTGAACTCGGGTTGCTTGAGTTGCCAGTGTTTGGGCCTGGAAAAGGCCGCTATATTGCAGGACAGTTCATTGCCTTCTTCATCAAGGGCAGAAATCCAAACAAAGGTATCCCTGTCGGCGGCATATACCTCAGAATTGAGTCCTCGATCCTGTGGAAGCGCTCGCGACCCATATCGTTTCCGCAATCCGGACAAATCCAGTGTTTCGACTAACAGGTTGGTTTGCGTCGGCACTTCAACCGCCTGCAACCATTGATGCAATACTGATCCCGAGGCATCGGTGACCACACACTGCAATTTCCCTTTGAATGCGTTGGGTTGATGATTG
>JAJOKB010000084.1 GCA_021208135.1 Verrucomicrobiota bacterium
GTGAACTGCTCGTGTTTGTGCTGATGGCCCTTTTCTATGGAGGCGAGGTCTCTTGGTTTATGTTGTGGTTGCGGTGATGCTTCTGCCTTTGTTGCTGCTGGCGACTGCACTCGTCTATTGTTCTCAGCGATCGCGGTGTTTTTTTCGCGATATGCAGCAGGTTACCCCCCGTTCTGGCGCAAATCATCTTTTGGACCAGTGGCGTCTTTTTCGGCGCTGCCAGGGTAATGGAATATCCTCCGCTGTGGGCTGTCTTGCGTTGGAATCCGGTGCTTCAAATCAATGAGAACTTGCGGTCGATTCTTCTCTGGCAGTAGCGCCCCGGATTGGGGGGCATGGACTTACTCAATGGTGATGGCTGTATTGTTAACAGCTTGCGGTGTTTTCCTGTTCAAACGTCTCAGTGCACGCTTTGCGGATTTTCTATGAGTAGGGACACTCCAGTCATTACTATCGAAAACCTGAGCAAGGTTTACCACATCCCCAGATCGGGTAAACACAGTTTTCGTGGGGCGCTTTCAGTCATTTGGAGTGCCCTTTGGCGTCAGGAGCGTTTGTCAGGCGATGCTTTTATCGCTTTCCCCGCCTTGGAAGCGATGAATCTTACGGTCGGCCAGGGTGAGGCAGTTGCGGTGATTGGCCGCAACGGTTCGGGCAAATCCACTTTATTGCAGATGATTGCTGGCACTCTGCATCCCACCACCGGTAGCGTGCGCACCGTGGGCAGGGTTTCCGCCCTCCTGGAGTTGGGTTCCGGCTTCAATCCGGAGTTCTCGGGGTTGGAAAATGTCCGTCTCAATGCCAGTATTCTGGGTTTGAGTCGTGAAGCATTGGAGCGCAAGTTGCCTGCCATCCTGGAGTTTGCCGATATTGGCGACTTTATCCATCAACCGGTTCGCACTTATTCATCCGGCATGAGCATTCGGTTGGCTTTCGCTATCCTCACTGCGGTAGAACCCGAAATTCTTATCATTGATGAGGCCCTTTCTGTGGGCGACGCATTTTTCCAATCCAAATGTGTGCGTTGGTTGGAGCGGTTTTTGCAACAGGGAAAAACCTTCATCTGCGTCTCTCATGATATGTTTCTGATCCAAAGAATTTGTCGCAGGGGGATTGTCCTCAATCAAGGTCGTGTTATTTGTGATAGCACCATTTCCGAGGCTGTAAACGTTTACTATAAGTTGCATACACCTGCCACACCCTCAATTGCCGCCCAAAGCCAAACAGCTTCAACGGCTCCAGTGGCTGGATCCCTGCATGAGTTGAACCTGATCAGTAAGCACCGTACAGGCACACGCGAAATTACCATAGAGCAGGTGTTCACCAACCATCCGCTCAATGCTTCAATCGTCACAGGCACTTGGCTGGAGGTGGAACTCCACCTGCGCTGCCATACGCTCGTTCCCGAATTCGATGTCGGCTTTGGTTTTCGTGACCGCAGTGGGCAGTTGATCGGTGGCTTTCATACACTGTACACTGAACATAAACTGACCTTCTCTGCGGCTGGTTCGACTGCTGTGCTCAGGTTCAAGTGCAAGCTTGACCTCAAGCCGCAGGCTTATTTGTTACTTGTCGGTATTGCTTGGAATGCCAACCACAGCGAATGGTATGACTACGATTGCCTCTGGGACTGTGCAGTACTTACGGTCATTGGGCAGGAGTCTTTTTGGGGGTTGTCCCGTCTGCCCGGTGAGTTTCTGGGTTGGACTTCCTCCTGATTTAACTTCAAGACTATTTCCTTATGCAGGATGAAAACAAAGATGCATGGATTGCCAACCTTTTGCACAGGATTGAGCGCCTGGAGCAACGATTCACCGCTTTCGAGGAACGCGATCGCATTTTTGAAAAAGCCTTTCGCGTGATTGGATTGCACACCAACTACGCCGAATTCGGTGCCTATAAAGGCCATTCCATGATCTCAGCCTATTACAGTGCCAAAAAAATCTGTGATGAATTGCTCGGCGGTGACTGGAATCACGCTTTTACCAACCCTGATGAGACCGCATCAGTCGTCATCAATCACTGGAAGCAAATGCGATTTTTTGCCTTCGATTCTTTTCAAGGAATGCCCGCTACCAGCGGGCCGGATAAAGAGATGGAAATCTTTAAGGAGGGAACCTACAGGTGCGGTTCGGAAGAGTTTTTTTGCAACATCCGTAAATATGGTGTTCCCGAGAACAAGGTAGTCGCATTTCCCGGGTTTTTCTCGCAGAGTTGTACAGCGCAAAACGTGTCGCCCCACAATTTCGGCAATGTTGGGATTTTGCACATTGATTGTGATCTTTATGAGTCCGCTAAGACCGCGCTTGATTTCATGACCTCCTATTGTGTGGTAACGCCATCATCATATTCGACGAGTGGTATCAGTTTTTTGGCAACCCCAACTACGGCGAACAAAGAGCCTTCGCAGAATGGCGTGCCGCCAATCCTGAGTGGACCGTTACCGAGTTTCAAGAGAGGGCGCCCTTCCGCATGTCGTTTATCGTCACCAAGCGTTAATTCGAGCCGTTGATCACCCGCAAGAATGCCGGTAGATACTTGCGCGCTTTATCAGGACCAATTCCTGGCAATGCCATGGCCTCTTCAACAGTCTTGGGTCGGGCCGCTGCCAAGGCTTCCAATGTTTTGTTGGGGAAGATCTGGTAGGGCTTCAATCCCGGACGGGCCTGACACAGGTGCAGGCGCTTGCGACGCAAGCGTTTTAACAGGTCTTCGTCAACGGAATCACTTTCTAAGGTGAACCTTTTTTCGGAGGCTTTTGATGGCTTTGTGATCTCTTCCGGCCAGGCCATGCGCACCTGTTTCCGTCCCATCATCACTGCTTCCCCAAGCTCTGTAAGCGTCACCATGGGGTGTTCGCCGCTGCTCACGGAGAGCAGGCCACACCGTATGCTTTCCTCCAGTAGGTCCCTGACCCATTTCAATCCTTCCCTGGCCAACAATCCGTAGGTGCTCAGCTGATCCAAACCGGCACTCAGTACTTTTTCACTGCGGCTTCCGACCAACATTTCAGCCACCCGTTGCCTGCCAAACCTTGGTTCCCATCCACCCTGTGGCAAGCGGCGGCTCATCCGGGCCACGCCGCTAAGCAACTTCCTCAATTGCAGGAGTTGCT
>JAJOKB010000081.1 GCA_021208135.1 Verrucomicrobiota bacterium
CTGAGTTGCGCAAGGTGTTCGCATCACGTTGATTGGATTTGCGTTGCAATTGGAGCAAGGAACGGTTTCTGCTGCCGCCCGCGTTGGGGGTATCCCGCGATTACATACGGTACCGCGTTTGACGACTGCCGCAGTCAGTCATATTTTCAATTATGTCTATAACAATGGTTTTTATCGCGACCCTGCCGTTTCTGGTCCTCATGGGCTTGGCTGGTTGGGTGTACAGTCTGGCACGCAGTAATGTGAATGTGGTGGATGCCACCTGGTCATTGTTTTTTGTCGTGGCAGCCTGGGTGCAATGGTGGTTGTTGCCGGATCCCGGACCGCGGACAGCTTGCGTATTAATTTTTGTTTCACTTTGGGGATTGCGACTGTCCGGATATTTGACCTGGCGCAATTGGAATAAACCCGAAGATGCGCGTTATGCCGCTATTCGCAGCCGCAATCAGCCGGGGTTCCAGTGGAAGAGCATTTATATTGTATTTCTGCTGCAAGCTGGCTTGGCCTGGTTTATCTCCCTTCCATTGCTGGGAGCCATTGCGGGTTCGGCTCCGCTCAACGCCCTGGATATTTTTGGTATGGGCTTGTTTTTACTGGGGTTTGCTTTTGAGGCAGTCGGCGATGCTCAGCTCAGCCGTTTCAAAAGTAATCCCGGCAACGCTGGAAAAGTTCTGGATTCAGGGCTGTGGCGGTACACCAGGCACCCCAATTACTTCGGCAATTTCTGTATTTGGTGGGGCTTCTATGCTTTGGCATTGGGGGCAGGTGCCTGGTGGACTTTGCCGGCTCCGTTGCTGATGACGTTTTTGTTGCTCAAGGTTTCCGGGGTAGCCTTGCTGGAAAAAGACATTGGTGAGCGGCGACCTGCGTACACAGCCTATATCAAGCGTACCTCGGCCTTTTTTCCCTGGCCTCCGAAAAAGTTTTAGAGGGTTGGTCGCCAAATGATCGCCTCACTGAACCATTTCCGGTTTATGTTCCGGAAAATGGAATTTTTTGCATTGCCCTAAATTCGTTGACTTAACCCACTGTGCGTTAACTATCTGGGCTTTTCCGAACAACGTTCACACAAATAGATACAAACAATGACTACCATCGTAGACATCCGCGCCCGTGAGATTATTGACTCCCGCGGCAATCCCACCATCGAAGTTGACGTCGAGCTTGAATCCGGCGTCATTGGCCGCGCAGCGTTCCTTCAGGCGCCAGCACCGGCGAAAACGAAGCTCTTGAGCTGCGCGACGGTTCGCTGAAGGGCAAAGCAGCCACTGGATTTGATGGCAAGCGCTTTGGCGGCAAGGGCGTGCTGAAGGCCGTAAGCAACGTGCACACTGTAATTGCACCTGAATTGCTCGGCATGGACGCCGTTGACCAAGTGGGCGTTGATCGCGCGATGTTGACTCTGGACGGTACTGAAACCAAGAGCAAGTTGGGTGCCAACGCCATTCTTGGCGTTTCCATGGCCACCGCCAAAGCTGCAGCTGAAGCACTCGATTTGCCGCTGTTCCGCTACTTGGGCGGCGTTAATGCCAAGGTTTTGCCAGTACCGATGATGAATATCATGAATGGTGGTGCGCACTCAGACGCGCCCATTGATATTCAGGAATTCATGATTATGCCCAAGGGCGCTGCCACTTTCAGTGATGCTGTCCGCATGGGTGCGGAAATTTTCCATGAACTCAAGAAGGTACTGAAGGCCTCCAAGCTATCGACTGCGGTCGGTGACGAAGGTGGATTTGCTCCGGCTCTGGGCAGCAATGAAGAAGCGCTGGAGGCTATCGCCAAGGCCGTCAAGGCAGCAGGTTACAAGCTCGGCAAAGAAGTTTTTATCGCCCTTGATGCCGCAGCCTCTGAGTTTTACGACACGAAGAAAAAGCAGTACATCTTCCATAAATCAGACAATTCTGTTCGCTCCAGTGCGGAAATGGTTGGCTACTGGAAGGACCTGTGCAATCGCTACCCCATCATCTCGATCGAAGACGGATTGCATGAAGGCGATTGGGATGGTTGGAAGCTTCTGACTGAGGCCCTCGGTGATAAGGTTCAGCTCGTCGGTGACGATTTGTTTGTCACCAACGTCAAGTTCCTGCAAAAGGGCATTGATCTTGGTGTTGCCAATTCCATCCTGGTTAAAGTCAATCAGATCGGTTCTCTGTCGGAGACTTTGGACGCTGTTGAATTGGCCAAAGAGCATGGTTATACCAGTGTATTGTCGCACCGCTCGGGCGAAACCGAAGATACTACGATTGCCGATATCGCGGTAGCCACCAATTGCGGTCAGATCAAGACCGGTTCGATGAGCCGCTCGGATCGCATTGCCAAGTACAATCAATTGCTGCGCATTGAGGAAATGCTTGGATCCAGCGCCATTTACGGCGGCAAGATGAAGTAAGCCTGTTGTTTCTGTATTTTGCACAGCCCGCTTGAGCCATCAAGCGGGCTTTTTTGTGTTTGCCGACCCGACGGATTGCAGTTGAAGACTTCTTTTCCAACTATCTGCTTGAAATGGCAAAAGGTACAGTACCTTATGTTTGGCATCATGGCATTGGAACCCGAAGTACTGAATCAGTTTGACGAGATAACGCGCCGCGCCGGTTACCTGTGGAGGTATCTTTGACGTCCCGGGCAAACAAAAGCAAATAGCGGAGTTAGAAGCCCGCATGGGTGCGCCCGGCTTCTGGGATAGCCAGGAGAAAGCCAATGCAGTGGTCAGCCAGGTGAGCCATCTCAAGGGCTTAACCGGTCCCATCTCACGCTTTACCCTCGAGGTGGAAGACCTGAAGGTGATGATTGAGCTGTGCGAGGAGGCTGATGAGGGCGAACGTGAGTTGTACGAGTCTGAGGTCATCGAATCGGTGAAGCGGATGCGCGCCACTATCGAGGAGCTTGAAATATCCAGTTTTCTGACTGGGAAAATGGATAAGAACAACGCGATTCTGAGTATCAACGCTGGGCCGGTGGCACTGAGTCCTGCGATTGGGCGGATATGCTGTTGCGCATGTACACGCGCTGGGCAGAGCGGTCAGGCTTCAAGGTTGAAGTTGAGGATATCGCTCCCGGAGACGAAGCGGGGATCAGCAGTGCTACTTTGCGCATTGTTGGACCGAATGCCTACGGCTATGCCAAGGCCGAGCGCGGTGTTCACCGCCTGGTCCGCATCAGTCCGTTTGATTCCAATGCCAGACGGCACACCAGTTTCTGTGCGGTGGACGTGATCGCAGAAGTCGATGATGACATTGATGTCGAAATTCGCGAAGAAGATTTACGCATCGATACCTATCGGTCCTCTGGAAAGGGTGGTCAGCACGTCAATAAGACCGATTCAGCGGTCCGATTGACCCACTTGCCCAGCGGTTTGGTGGTGGCCTGTCAGAATGAGCGTTCCCAGCACAAGAATAAGGCCTCGGCGATGAAGCTGTTGAAGAGCAGACTGTATGAAAAAAATGCAGGATGAAAAAACGTGCTGAAATGGAAAAGTTTTATGGTGACAAGGGCGAAATAGGGTGGGGCAACCAAATCCGGTCCTACGTTTTCCAGCCGTACCAAATGGTAAAAGATTTGCGCACCGGGGTGGACACCTCGAATGTTCAGGCAGTCATGGATGGCGATCTCAAGCGGTTTATTCACTCCTGGTTGCGGGCAGGTTGTCCCAAGCACCGCAACAAGGACATCAAGGTTGAGGATTAAGATGGAATCGGCGCGTGGACTGAGCTTTGAAAAGGTTACCGAGGCATTTGCCGGGACGCCCCTTTTTGAGGACAAGACTTGGCGTTACGCGCCAAATCCTTGGCAACTCAAGCCTGAAGAAGCGGGTGAAATTGAGTTGATTGGTCAAGCGTGTCTGGAGTTTTACCGCGCTCTGGAATTGTTGTATCTGCGCTCTTCTGACGGTCGTAACATATTGCGCAACAAGGAATTGCAGGTTCCTTGGGTCGCGGCTTATCTCGATCGCGGCAAGCCAGAGCGGTTAGTCGCGCATTCCAGGCACAAGGCCGTGCGCGGTCAACTGCCTCTGGTCATCCGCCCGGACCTATTGATGACGGAGGACGGGTTTGCCCTCACGGAAATGGATAGTGTGCCTGGCGGGATTGGGTTGACGGCATTCCTGAATGAACTTTACCAGGATATTCCTGGGTTGATTGGCCGAACAACGGGCCATGGAAGAGGCCTTTTATGAAGGATTGGCCGCTCTGGCTCCTCAAGAAGTGCTGCCAACGATTGCAATCGTGGTCTCCGATGAGGCAGCGACTATCGCCCGGAAATGGAATGGCTGGCCCGGCGTTGGCAGGAACTGGGACGGAGCGTCTATGTTGTGCATCCATCGGAATTATTCCCAATCGCCGACACTTTGTGCATGGATGTGAACGGTAATCCCACTCAGGTGCACGTGATTTATCGGTTTTGGGAATTGTTTGATCTGCCTAACCTGCCCTTGGCTAACATGATTATGGATTTGGTCGAGTCGGGTGAATTGGCTGTGACTCCACCGATGAGGCATTTTCAGGAAGAAAAGCTGAATCTTGCTTTGTTTCACCATCATTTGCTGCAAGACTTCTGGCGTGAAAATCTTTCCAAGCGCGTGCTGAAGCTATTGAAAAAAATCATTCCTCAGGGTTGGATTGTGGATCCGGTGGATTTGCCGCCCAATGCGGTACTGGATGCTCCACTGGTGGGCGGACGCCCCATTTATCGTTGGCAGCAATTGGCCGAAGCATCACAAAAGGAGCGCAACCTGATCCTCAAACTGAGCGGTTTTCATGAAAACGCCTGGGGCGCTCGCAGCGTTTTGTTAGGTTCCGACGCCTCGCGCGGCGAATGGGAAGATGGACTGTCCGAGGCCATTGAAGGCGCTGCAACGCATCTGCACATCTTGCAGGAGTATCGCAAACCTCGACGCGATGAGTTTTCTGTATTTACCGCCCAAGGTGAAGTGCGCGGAATGCAGGGCAGGGTACGGTTGTGTCCCTATTATTTCGTTTCCAAAGACGCTGCCCCATTGCAAGGTGTGTTGGCCACTTTCTGCCCGGCTGACAAAAAAATAATCCACGGTATGCGCGACGCAGCGATGCTGCCTGCCTGTGTGGTGCAGCCGAATCTTTCCTAAAATCCCATGAGTGATCTTATCAAGCACGAGTGCGGCATTGCCCTTATCCGACTAAAAAAAGCCATTGGCTTGGTTTGTGGAGAAGTATGGCTCGCCGTTGTACCCGTTTAACAAGCTGTTTCTTCTGATGGAAAAGCAGCATAACCGCGGTCAGGACGGCGCAGGAATTGGTTGCGTGAAGCTGGATACGCCGCTGGGCCGCAACTATATGTTCCGCGCGCGCCAACTGGAGGACAACTCACTGAGCAGGCTGTTTCGCAAGGAGCTGAAGCGCTACGACAAGATGGTGCGTCAGGGGGTGCTTGATCCCAAGGACCCTGAATCGGTGAAAGAGCATTTTGATTTCGGCGGGGAAATCCTGTTGGGGCATTTGCGTTACGGGACCTCAGGAGTGTTTTCCGAGAGTTCCTGTCATCCCTATTTTCGCCGCAGCAATTGGCCTACGCGCAATCTGATGGTGTGCGGTAATTTCAACATGACCAATACCGGTGAGTTAAACCGCATTCTTATTCGTCGTGGCCAGCACCCGATCTTTGACACTGACACGCAAACTGTTCTTGAAGAAATCGGGTTTCACCTGGATGAGGCCCACGATGAAATTTATCACGAGATGCGTGGCAAGGTGCCAGGTGAGGAGATTCCAGCCATTATTTCCAAGCGCCTTGATATGCCCGCTATTTTGACGGAAAGCGCAAAAGTTTGGGATGGTGGATATGTCATTGCCGGAATGGTTGGCAATGGTGACGCCTTTGTGATGCGCGATCCCGCTGGCATTCGTCCATGTCATTATTTTGAAAATGAGGAGCTGATCGCTTTCGCATCTGAACGGGTACCGTTAATGACGGTATTTGACCTTGAAAAAGACGAGGTCAGCGAAGTGCCACCCGGTGTTGTGGTATCGATGAAAAATTCCGGCGCGGTTACCCAGTCGCGATTTGCCCCCGAGCGTGCCCCCGCCCCCTGCTCGTTTGAGCGCATTTACTTCTCCAGAGGCAACGATCCTGACATTTATCACGAGCGCAAAGCTCTTGGGGGTGCCTTGACACCGCAAATTCTGGAAGCCATCGATTACGACTTGCAGAACTCGGTTTTTAGTTTTATTCCCAATACCGCAGAGGTGGCGGCCTATGGCTTGCTGCAGGAATTGAGACTGTATCGGCGCCGACGTGTCAAAGAACACATCCTTGAAGCGCAAAAACACGGTCAACTCAGCGAGGCGATGTTGGATCAGATGATTTTGCACAACTGGCCCAGGATGGAAAAGATAGCGCACAAAGACATCAAGTTGCGCACTTTCATCTCTCAGGAGAGCGGTCGCAGTAAGCTGGTGTCGCACATTTACGACATCACCTACGAAGCGGTTAGTCCGCATGAAAATCTGGTGGTTTTGGATGATTCGATTGTGCGTGGTACTACCTTGCGGCAGTCGATCATTAAAATGTTGGCGCGCACCCGTCCGAAAAAAATCGTCATCGCATCCACCGCCCCGCAAATCCGTTATCCGGATTGTTACGGCATCGACATGAGTGAACTGGGCAAATTCATCGCCTTTCAGGCGGCCATTGATCTGCTCAAGTCGCAAGGAAAACAAGCCCATATTGACGCTGTTTATCAGGCTTGCCTCGAGGAAGTGGCCAAGCCCACACATCTGCAGGTCAATCAAGTGAAGGGCATCTACAGTCCCTTCAGTGCCGAGGTCATTTCTGAGCGCATTGCCCAGCTATTGCGTCCCCGCGACACCGAGTGGGATGGAGAACTGAGCATTGTTTTTCAAACCATAGACAATCTGCATGCCTCCATTCCCGTGCACCGCGGTGATTGGTACTTTACTGGCAATTATCCGACGCCTGGAGGCACGATGATCGCCAATCGCGCATTCATCGATTATTACGAACAGCGCACCGGTCGTTCTTACGATTGAAAATTCTCCCAACCCCACATTTGCTGAAACCATGTCGCAAACAAAAGCATACGCACAGGCCGGTGTTGATATCGCACTGGCAGACCAATTGCTCAACGAGATAAAACCTGCATTGAAACTCGCGGTTCGTCCTGAATCCCTTGGCGCTATCGGAGGCTTTGGCGGTCTATTTGACATGACCAAAGTGAAGACTTCACAACCCGTTTTGGTGAGTTCGACCGATAGTGTCGGCACCAAAGTTAAAGTTGCCACCATGACCGGGGAGTACCGCTGGTTGGGTGCGGATATTGTCAATCACTGCAGCAACGATATCGCCGTGTGTGGTGCCGAGCCCTTGTTTTTTCTCGATTATTTTGCCACGGCAAAGCTGACCCGAGAATGCTACGTTCCTTTGCTCAAAGGGCTCGCCAATGCCTGTCGCAAAGGCAATGTCGCTTTGGTGGGTGGCGAAACCGCTGAGCTGCCTGGCGTCTATGCCAATGAAGAATTCGATTTAGTTGGTACCATTGTCGGTGTGGTGAGTAAGCCGAAAATTTTGGATAAACGCGCAGTGCGCAAAGGGGATGTGCTAATTGGTCTGGGATCGAGTGGTCTTCACACCAACGGTTATTCTTTGGCGCGAAAGATTCTGTTTCAGGATCTCGGATTGCAGGTGAACAGCCCACTGCCTGGCAGTCGCTCCACCGTTGGTGCTGCCTTGATGCAGCCGCATATCAATTACGCACCTTTCCTGTTGGATGCATACGGCAAATTGAATACCGCGCGCAACTCAAGCCAACGCAAAGGTAATAACATCTTCGCGGTCGCACACATCACCGGCGGCGGCATTACTGGCAATTTGCCAAGAGTGTTGCCTCCCGAATTGGACGCCCACGTGGATACCAAGTCCTGGAAACGTCCGGCCATTTTCAATTTCTTTGCCTCGCAAAACAGCGTATCCTTGAGGAATTGCACGAGGTGTTCAATATGGGGATCGGGCTGATTATGGCAGTATGTCCGCACAGCGTCGATGCCATTATGGATTTGGCCCGCCACCACAAACACAAGCCCTTCCGCATCGGCGAAGTGCAATCAGGAAGCGGAAAGGTTGTGTTGTCCTGATCCGGGCAAAATTCCGATTTGGCACTCTCCTAGTGAGGAGATCGTGATAACAGCTTGAAAAGCTCTGCAATCACCATACCACTATTAGCAGTGGAATCTGCAAATCCAGTTCAAGCGCGGATGTTGGGCATTGGCCTCGACAATTCCGATGGACATCGCCGCATAACCCGTGGCGAGCGGTTTTCTGTTGTCGGTGGCTCGGAAGAAACCCACGACAAAATGACTGAGACGCTCATCAAAACCTTTGAGGAGCTGAAACATCGGGGCAAGGATCTCAATGACACGGATCCGCGCGAGCTTGCTGAAATTTTGCACAAAACAACACCTCGTTAATTAGAAAGACAAACCCATGGCCGAAGGCATTATCAACATAACAGAACCTAACTTTGACAGCGTCGTCGCCAAATCCGACAAACCGGTTTTGGTGGACTTTTGGGCCCCATGGTGCGGCCCTTGCCGTTCCATTGCTCCTATTCTTGAAGATATGGCCAAGGAATTGGGCGACCAAGCGGTTATCGCCAAAGTAAACATTGATGACAACCGCGGTTTGGCCGACCGTTTCAGCATCAGGGCCATTCCTACCATTCTCTTTTTCAAGGATGGTCAGGTAAAGGACCAAGTCGTCGGTTTGGCCAACAAGGAAGCTCTTGTTGCCAAAATCAAGGCGCTCTAGTCTAAATTTGTCGCCAAAAGCAAAAAGGGGCTCCTTTCGAGCCCCTTTTTCGTTATTACAATCTTTCAGCCAGCCAGGTCTCAACTTGGCTGATTGGGATGCGCACCTGTTCGGTGGTATCGCGATCACGAATAGTGACGCAATCGTCCTTTTCCAGGGTATCGAAATCGACCGTAATCCCGTAAGGCGTGCCGATTTCATCCTGACGCCGGTATCTGCGCCCGATGGCACCAGAGACGTCCCAGGCAATGTTCCAGCGTTTTTGCAGTTTAGTGAATAGGTCGCGTGCCTTGTCTACCAGTTCGGGCTTGTTTTTTACCAATGGAAACACCGCTGCTTTGTAGGGTGCTACGGATGGGTGGAACTTGAGAACCACGCGCTTTTCGCCATCAATTTCATCTTCGTGATAAGCGGCAGTGAGCACGGCAAGCACGGTACGGTCAACCCCCAGTGAAGGCTCGATAACGTGCGGAATATACTTTTGTTTGCGCGCTTCATCAAAGAACTCCAAAGACTTGCCGCTGTGCTTTTGATGTTGCGAAAGGTCGAAATCACCACGGCAGGCAATACCCCACAGTTCCTGAACACCAAAAGGGAAGTGGAAAGTGAGGTCAGTCGTTCCTTTGGAATAGTGAGAGAGCTTTTCCTGCGGATGGACGTGTTCGCCGATCATATTAGCCGGAATGCCGATGGATTGCAGCCAATCCTTGGCCCAGTCGATCCAATAGCGGTACATGCGTGGCCAGGTTTCTTCGTCGGGATCGATGAAATATTCCAACTCCATCTGTTCAAATTCACGCGAACGGAAGATGAAATTGCGCGGAGTAATTTCATTCCGGAAGGCTTTGCCTATTTGCGCGATGCCAAAAGGAATCTTCACCCGACCCGTATCCACAATATTCTTAAAGCACTGGAATATACCCTGTGCGGTTTCCGGCCGTAAATAGGCGGTGGCTGATTCATCTGCCAATGGGCCCACCTTGGTTTCAAACATCAAGTTGAATTGTCTCGGCGGAGTGAGAACTCCGGTCTCTCCGGTCGCAGGACTTGGAATCAGTGC
This sequence comes from Verrucomicrobiota bacterium, assembly GCA_021208135.1. Classification (GTDB taxonomy): domain Bacteria; phylum Verrucomicrobiota; class Verrucomicrobiia; order Opitutales; family Oceanipulchritudinaceae; genus JAJOKB01. Next base: position 9,860 of record JAJOKB010000081.1, read on the forward strand.
CCATTCTTCAGGCTTTGCCTCGGTATAATCCCGCAATTGCACTGGGGCCAATTCGCCTTGAACGCCTTGTTTGCGTTTCATGGTGAGCGCGATATCCTGAGCTTTTTCTTCCATACCATCGCACTCTTCGATGGACAGGTATCCGATCACGTTACCATCGACTGTGACAGGGGAGTAGAATAACTGGTCGGCCCGATAGCGTTTTTTTCGAGGATTTGCAATCCACCATGGGATCGCTAAAACCACCAACGTGTCCAGAAGCCCGCCAGATCTCGGGGTGCATGATAATTGTGCTATCCATGCCGACAACGTCTTCGCGCTGGTGTACCAATGCCCGCCACCACGCTTGCTTGACGTTGTTTTTTAGTTCCACACCAAGAGGTCCATAATCAAAAAAGCCGGCGTAGCCGCCATAAATTTCACTGGACTGGAAAATAAAGCCGCGCCGTTTGCACAGCGTGACCAAGGTTTCCATGGTGGGTACCGGTTGGGAGGTGGAAGTTGAATCTGACATAAGCTAGCCAAAGTGCAGAGTGGCTGCTGTTCGGTCAAGCTTTGCCTAAGGCAAGTACACGCGCAGCGAAAAATCATCCGCATAAATCACGTCACCTGGCAACATGCGTCGCACAATCAGTTTGATTCTCACCTGAGTCGCCTCAGAAGGGGCGACGTCGGCAACCAATAGTGGGTGCCAGTCCTGGCCAGCTCCCGGAGGCATCCGGTCGCGGCTGGCTCTACCAATGGGGCGCCAATGGGCATCGTACCAGGACAATTCCAGGATCACTTCTGGGTTCGGGCTCACTTGCCCCTTAACGTACAGCGACGCGGTGAGTTCATGTCCTGGGGCGACATTGAGAACCGTAGTCAAATAGTGATAGCCGGCTTGGCGCACAACATAGGATCGATTACCGGTGCGGGCAGTGTAATCGACTACAGCGGTGCTAGCTCCCTCCCAGGGAACCATGATTTGCTGCCAAAATTGCAAACTGTTTTCATGTTCAAAGCTGCCATCAGCAAGCGTTTCAAAAAATTCTTCGGTTTTGCTCCAGGTTGTTGTGAGGGTGTTGAGCGAGGTAAAGCCAGGCCACCGCGTAACTGTCTGTTGCAGCCGTTTCAGGTCGTTGGGTGTGCCGTGTTGCCGGATCCAGTGCGCGGCGCGATAGGCGAGTTTGGGTACAGGACTGGCGTTGAATACCCAGTGGGTGCGGTGCATGGCAGCGTTGAGGTCAAGCTCATTGCCGCCAATTGTGGCCTTGGTAAGCTCGTCCAAGGTTACCTTCAGCGCAATGTGCTCCTGAAGTTCGGTCAACAGGGTTTCAAATTCAGTGCGGTTGTTCACATGCAAGGCTTCCAGATCCCATCTGTTGTGCATGAAGGTCCAAAATGCCTCGGTAATGGTGAAGGCCTCTTCAGTTATTGCGACCGCAGCGCTATGACGCTGGTCTGCCGCAGCTTTCCGGGCCAGCTGCAGGTATTGGCGTAAGGCCGCCAAATCGTCGCCAGTGAACAATACGGCCTGATGCGCGTTGATGTAATATTTGATCCACTGTGCGGGTGGCGGTTGAGACATCCAGATTTGCTCACAACGCATGTAGAAATCAGCCATGTGAGGAGCTGCCGGGCCGTACATATGATGCAGAAATTTTTGCCATTCCTGAGTCATATCCATGTCAGTATCCCACAGCAAATTGAGCATGGCGTAGCTTTTCCATGTGTCGAAACCCCAGATAGGATTCATTTGCGAAAAATAGGCTCGCAAGCCTTCTTGATGCATGTAGCGGATGCTTTCAATGAGTGCCCCATGTGCCAGTCTGGGTACCAAATACATAGTGCCAAAAAAGTAGTCCCATGTACCGACTATTTCCGGGCCATTGTTCACCCAAGCCCGATGAGTTCCTTGTCCTCGCGCTTGAACTCAGGATCATACCATTGACTGCGGTCTGCTGTCAGATACGGAATGATTTTCGGATGAACCGGGAAAGAGGGGACGTTTTCCGCATTGGCATAAGCCAGCGCACCCAGATAACGGTCTGGAAACTCAGCAGTCACGATTTCCGCAATGGCGTTGCTGAATGCAAACACTGTGTCGCTGTAATCCAGCATGCCCCGAAAGAAGCGATTGGGATCAAAATGAGGAAAGGATTCAGGAAATTCACCAAAGTCGTAGGAATCATTCAGTCCCAGTGAAAAACTGCGCGCATTGGGGTTATTGCGAAAATAACTCAGCGCGGCCTGGGCGAAAATTTCGGCTGTGCGCGGGTTGCTTAGATCGGGGTGGGCATTCTCTCCGGGCGACCGCGCGGTTGGCTTGCGCCTGCTTCCGTTTATCAGCGCAAAAACCTCAGGTTCCTGCTCAAACAAAGCAGGCGTGAAAAATCGATGGATATTGTGATTGTAAGAGAAAAACTCGCGCATGCCGTTGCGCCTGGCCCACAAATTTGCTTGCTCGCGATGGCGTCCATTGAAGTCCGTGCGCCGGGAAAGGAACGAAGGGCTGTATTCTATGCGTCCCAGAGGCAGAGTAATTGCATCCTGGGGCGGAATAACTTCTCCCAAGGGTCCTGGCAGATACCAGCGCACCCCCAGTTGTTCACGCAGCCAAGCATACACTGCCAACTCTGTCGCCTGTGCATCCTGACCGTAGAGCAGAATTTGTCTGCTCCGAACTTCGTGAATAATCCGATCAAATCCCGTGGCATCCGGCAGCCCGTTGGCGCGGGCAGCTTCTGTGTGCCCGATGTGGATGCCACTGCTGTTATTGCGCCAGCTCTGCAATCTGACGGCTGGAGGTGCTTGTCCACTCATCTCCGCGAGAATACGTGCTGCATCCTTGGCAACGGCACGCTCCACAGCGGTTGCGCTGCTTGGCAAGACGATGTCCGGCAGGCGTTGATTTGCGTCAAACAGCACCAGGGTATCGGCTGCTACGGTTTGTCCCCAGTGAGAAAGAGCGTTCTTGATGGGCAGATAGGTCAATGCCACCATCAGAACCAGCAACGCCGGTAGCCAATCTTTCATGAAGGTGTTTGGGTCGTATCCAGTAAGCCGATTTCGGCCAGATCTTTCAGTACGCTTTGAAAGCCCGGATCATCCCAAATCATGTCCAGCGAGTGTGTGCTGGTGATGCGAATGAAAAACTGCTCGCGGCGGAAGTTGAGGCCGTAACTGGCTACGTCATGGAAAATCAACCATATCGGAGGTAGCTCATTAAAGCTTTGGCGATAGGTATGCACTTCGCCTCCAAAAAGGTGCCAGTAGTAAACATGCATCGGAAATCCGTCTTTTTCAAAGATGCGCCACTCAGCGGGCAGGAGTGGCCCCTTTGGTGAATCTTTGCGCACCGCAAAACGCATGTCTGTTGCTCGCCAGCCGGTCCAGGTCCAGCAGCGGTCAGGTGTGTGTGCATTGACCAGGCGCACGGGCATTTTACCCGGTTCCCAATAGGCAATGTACACCGAAAAGTTTCTCTCTCCCCTGGAGAAGGATCGAAACACAAAATCATCCAGACGGAGCAGGCTGTGCGATCTGCGGTCCAATTCCTCGGTGTTGCCCAACGGTAAGTCTTCAACCCGCCAACCCGGTAGATCTCTGGTGAGAATTTCCGCCAGAGGCCGTTGCAGGCTAGGTTCAGGTTGTGGCATAAACAATACCAGAGCCTGGAGAGTCAAACCTACCACCAGAATGGCAGGCATCAAAATCAACAACACCTTCTTCATACCTCGCACCTTAGGAATTGTCCGCAGCATGACAATAGCAATTGCCGAAAACCGCTCGTCACTGGTCAATCACTATCCGCACCAGAGTGCCAGCAGCACCCTCATTTACTGGTACACCACGCCTCCATCACATCAAAGAACAGCCCGCCCGACAGATTGCACCAGTGGCAGCATTGCGGCAGTTCATCAGTGAACTTGACCGCACCGTCGTGGACAGGAGCAACCACGTTTTCGTCGCCATGCGCCTGACCGAAGGGGCCTTGGCGTGCGGTGCGCGCTATCCCTTGCAACCAATCCGTTGCCACTTCGCGGCGGCCACTCAGGATTAATCCCAGCGCAACTTCAGCAGGCCATGCACCATAGGCACCGTTGTATTGATGGTCAGCCCGGACGCCGCTGATGGCGGCATCCGCGTCGTGGGGAGATAGCGCGCGAATCCAACCCGGTGTGCGCAACTCGTTCTCAAAAAATGTGATTATTTCATCCCGAACCTGATGCGGCAGAGAATGTCCAATGTCACCACAACACCATACCCGTGTCCCAACAATGACGGCATTCTCTCGCTGAACCGTCGGGAGCCACACTGCGAAACCAACCTTTCCCCTCGACATATAATTGATCCAATATGGCCTGTTGCAGCTTGTTGGATTCAGCCACCAGCGCCGAGGCATCCTCTGTCCTGCCCAGTGTGCGATAAAGGCTTGCCAATTCGCGTAGCATCCACACCGCACCCGCATTCAAACTGGCAACCGCATGCTCGTAAGTTGAGACGCATTCGAGCAGCTGTTGCCTTGCCCCGTAGTCGGCCAGTCCGAGTTCAGGGATTAGATTTTTGCGATAATCGAATGCCAGATCTTCCAGCGCCGCCAACAAGGACATGGTGCCTGATGCCGTACGTATGGTTCGCTTGAGCCAGTCTGTTCCACCTTGTTGCACTAGCTTTAACCCAACCAGAAAACAATTGAATATGTCCATGGCATAGGGCCATCCGTGACCGGAGTAATCCCCTCCTTTACCGGTCAAGGTATTGATCTGATTGAATTTGCGAATGTCGGCACTCAAAGCCATTTCCAACTGTTGCCAGGTCGGTTCAGGATCCAGTCTGGCCAGAATCCCGGCTGCCAGTGCCCAATCGTTGGGGTAAAAGCAGGCTTCCACCCTGCGCGGCATGGAAATGCTATATCGGGTCAAACCCTTGTTGGGGCTGTGTTTTCTGCGCAGATACAGCGCGGTAAAGATGGCACTCACAGCAACGGGCGCCAATGCTTCCGGCAGTTCCAAGTCCGGCAAACTTCCACTGAATTCAGGACCTCCCGCAAAAACCTGTCGCCACAAATCCCGCCATTGGGCTTCAATGGTACTCAACTGCTCTGCAACTGTTTTAACCAGCTGCGTGGCATGCTCGGCTACCGCGCTGGTTTCGCCCATTACCATGGCAAAATCGAGACTGACTTCTGCTCCCGCCTCCAGTTCGAATTCCCAACACCAGTCTCCATTGTCCCCGATGGAGTGAGGTGGGCTTTGCACCGCCTGGGCACACCATGCCTGTCCACAGTGTTCGGAAATGCGCTGGTCCGGCCGTTCGCGCCATAACCTTGTGCCCGGTGACGGTTCGGTGATTATGGGATTCATGCCTGACTGGTCGTGCAGGTCAGTCACCGTAAGGCCGATTTGGGAATTCCCCAATACCAGCGCTCCAATCCCCGGTTGACACACCGTCCTGAGCTGCGCAATCCTATGCGGTGAGTGCCTGATACCAACGCAGTGAACTGAATGCGCATGACAACAGCCGCAATGTCCCAAGGCATGGCAGTGGTGCTTTTGATCCTCAAACCACCCGCTTCAACCTCGCGTTCCACTGCCCAAGGTGTCCAGCTGACCGATGTCTCAAGCCGCGTGGCAGGGAGGAAAATCCCATTCACGGTCAGGTAAGCGGTGGATTCCTCACAGCCCGAAACCGGTGGAAAAACCGGATGGCGCAGAGACGTCACGTCGTTGCCAATCTGGACGCTGCCTAAGAAATTGGTCAATCCAGGGCGGGAGCGCTCTTCGAGAAAGGGGTGTTTGGAGGCCCATTGGCGGTACCAAGCGAGGTCAAATTCTGATAGTTTCATAGTCTTCATAAAGGATTGAATGCAATAGGCTTTGGGACAATCGACATCCATATTTACAGTAAACCCAAGCTCTGTGCAGTGCATGTGACCGAATATTTTGATTGAGAATCCCTCTGAAATCCTCACAGTGCGCCATTTGACAAAAATACCAATGTATGCGTGCTCAGTGGGCTCGCTTGTCAGAACAGTTGTATCAATTGCATGAATCGAAAACTTTTTGTAGGGAATCTCCCATTCCGTTCATCGGCTGAAGACATCCGTGATCTCTTTGCTCGCGCAGGTGATGTGGAAGACGTGCTTCTTATCGTGGATAAGATCACCGGACGTCCACGCGGCTTTGGTTTTGTGACCATGGCAAGTGCGGAAGGGGCGGATAATGCCATCCGTGTCTTGGGAGGCAGTGATTTTCAAGGCAGGTCCATCAAAGTCAGTCTGGCCACTGACAGAGGCGAAGACGAACCCCTGCCGGCGGCTCAGATTGCCCGCAGCAGCGCACCGCATCAGTTGGAGTCGCGCTACCACCGCCGCCCCGCCCTCGAAAAATCCGTCAATATCGCGCAGCAACCGCTCATGAGCGAGGATGTGCGCAAAGTCATTCTCACCTGTGCCCAGCCCACGGGTTCCCTGCACTTGGGGAACTATTTTGGTGCTATCCGCAACTGGGTGGATTTAATCGAGGGCAATGACTGTTTTTTTGGCATTGTTGATCAGCATGCGATTACCTTGCCATACAAGCCCGCAGATTTGCGTCAAAGCTGCTACCGTACGCTTGCTCTCTACATCGCGGCTGGACTGGATCCGCAAAAGTGTCATTTGTTTCTGCAGTCGCACGTGATCGGCCATACGGAGTTGGCCTGGGTTCTCGGCTGCCTTTGCCCGATCGGTCAACTCGAACGGATGACTCAATTTAAAGACAAGTCTCAACGGGCCGATAGGGGATTTGTGGGCTCCGGCTTGTTGTATTACCCGGTTTTGATGGCAGCTGACATCCTGCTGTATAACGCCGATTTGGTGCCAGTCGGTGAAGACCAGAAACAGCACGTCGAGTTATGCCGCGACTTGGCCATTAAGTTTAACAACACATACTCGGATACCTTCAAGGTGCCCGATGTATTCATTCCCAAGGCCGCTGCCCGCGTCAAATCACTGCAGGATCCCGATCGCAAAATGTCGAAATCCGATCCCAACGCTTCCGGTTGTATTTATCTGCTCGACCGCCTGATGTCATTCGCAGAAAGGTTATGAGTGCTGTTACCGATAGCGGTTCGTCAATTGAAGTCAGCCCCGATAAACCTGGTATTTCCAATTTATTGACCTTGCTCGCAGTTGCCAGTGGCCGTTCAGTGGATTCCTGGCAAGCAGAGTTGGCCGGCAAGAGTTACGGCGAATTCAAGCCTATTGTAGCCGATGCCTTGATTGCCTTGCTTGAGCCCATTCAGCAACGGTATGACGCCATCGCGGACGATAAAACTTATCTGAACAGCGTCCTGAAGCAGGGAGCTGAGGCCGCTCAGGCACGCGCTTACAAGATGTTGAGCAAGGTCTATCGCAAAGCCGGATTCGTCGAACGCGTGCGATGACGACCAGCGCTGGACCGCGCCAACTCGCAGCCAGTTAAATGTCTGCGGCAAGGGGCCGCCCGGATAGTGAACTAAAAACGGTGAATTTTTGCAGTGGTAATAATTCCGTAACAATTGCATGGTAATGCTCATCCACCATGCATGCATTCAAACGAGATAAGTTATTCTCACTACTGCTGTTACTGATTTTTCCCGTTTTTCTTTCCGGCGCGGAACTGCCACTGGCTGTTTTACTGGAAGAGGCTAAGTTCACCGAACACGTTTTAGGAGAGCAGGACCGGGCTTTGGAATTGTATTCAGCAATTCTTGAGGCCAGAGGCAATACGCGCGATCCCATCTGGGCCGAAGCCACTAAATCTGCCATACTCGTGCACCAAATCAGGGGTGAGCGCGAGCGTTCCAGACAAATGGCACATACCTTGGCTGCAGTCGCCAATGAAGATCTCAGACCTTGGCGACTGTGGGCAGAAGCCTTTCTTGACAGGACTGGCAGGCTTCCTCTGCAGGAAGCACCTTGGCCCGATTACGAGCAACTCCGGTATATTGTCCGTTCAGTAAACGGCAGTGAAATAGGTTTTGCACACTATTGGATGGCACCAGCCGAGCACGCAGGTCTGCCTGCATTGGAACTGAGATCCAACTTATTTCTCATCATCAACAATTCCAGCAATGTCTCAAAGTTGATTACCAAGCCTGTTGAGCAACAATGGTTGCCGTTGGCTGTCAGTGCCAAAATGGAGTCACAACTATTGCCGGAATTGCATGTGGAGTATGATTGGAATGCTTTTACCAGTACGGCAACCTCGCGCGATCGCGAACCGGTTGTTATCCGTTTGGCAACCAATGAAGCCACCCTCGATTCCGAACAGTTTTTCTTTGTTCCCAGACTGCTAAACGCTGAAACAGATCCTCATGTGTCGCTGCCATTCAGCTCGCAGGGTCTTTTGCTGGTTGCGGGAGATCTGCAATTCAGGGGTATGCAGGAAATCGAGTGGGGCGGTAACACCGTTTTGACCGAGGTGTGGCGCGGCCAATTGATCGTCAAAGGCAGTTGGCAACAAACATTCGATATCTATATAGATCCGTCGCCCGGGCGTAAGCCCCTGAAAATCCATGCGGAGTATTTTATCATGGAATTGCTCAGCGCTGACACGCGTCCGGGTTTGCACCCGTATGTTGTCGCGGATACTGATACTCCCTATGGCTTCGAAGTTCCAGCCAACTGGTTTTCCTACGTCGCTACTGAGCCGCAAACTACGACTACGTCGTTCGTGATTTCAAGCGAAGGTTATGGCATCGGTATCTTTCTTTCCCAACGGTTGTCCAGCGATCGCGAAGAACTTGAACAAAGGGTCGAGCGCGACTTACAGCGCCTGGAGCAGATCCTGCCCAACTATCGCATCATTGAACGCACTGTGAATGTGCCCGGCACCACAATAGCAGACAACGAAACAACGACTGTGATTGGTACCTTTGTCGATCGGAGCATCCTGATCAGAGAACAGCGACAATACTGGATTCGAGGTGATACCGTTTACTGGTTGGTCCAACGCGCTGAAGACTCACAGTGGGATTTGGTAGCTCCGGTTTTTGAGGGCTGGCGTGGTTCCTTCCACAAAGTTCCAACCTCTAAATAACAGCCGCCATGAAATTTCGTATTTCCGGAACAACCGATCCCTTGCGGCTGGCGCTGGCCTTGCTGGTCTTGGCATTGCTGTTACCATTGGCATTGCTCATTTGGTTTTTTATCAAAAGCGTTCAGGCCGAACGCACTTTGGCAAGACAGCAACTGGTGACCGCCTACCGCAGTCAGGTCATGATCAACGTCGGCGAAGCAGTACAAAACTGGCAAAATATGCAGCAGGATTTGCTCGAGCGTGCCAGGGATCCCAGAAACCGGATTACGCTTCATTGGTTACGCCAAAGCAACATACAGGCGGTCATGCTGGTCGATCGTCAAGGCCGAATGGGGTTCCCGGTCAACGACGCTGCCCAGAGCGGAATGGTGCGTTTTCCCGTCCATCTGGAGGAATTGCGGACCTCATTGCCTTCTCTGGGTGAAGATGCGTCGCTTTGGTTGGCTGCCATCGATCAAGTTCAACAATCGCTGGAGGCTGCGACTGATGATCCCCGGTTAGTGCTCGGATTTATGATGCGGGTTACCGAACTGTTGCCTGAGCCTCTGGTGGAGATTCGTTCCATGCTTCTGGATTGGTGGCAACAACAGTTTTTTTTCCGAGTCAGGAATTGTTGCCAAACAGTCCATCTCTCTACAGCAGTTTTTGCTGAAACGACTTTTGGCATTGCATGAAGTCCAACCACTGCCTGCCGGGTTATATCGCCAGTTTGCAGTCGAGGCAGAGCGCTTCGACATGATGTTTGCATTAATCGACTTTTACAACCAGCATTTGCGCATGCAGAATCGCACTGCCAATGATCATTGGCGGTTTTTGTTGCTCAGAAGCGAGTCTGCCGGCAGGGAGTATGTCGCCAATTTCATCCTGGAATCAGATCAGGGCACTATCATTATACAGGCAACAGAGTCGCAAATGAGACAGTTCTTGCAGCCGGTATTGCGCAATCCCGGCTTGGAGGAAAGCGCTTGGCTGCGTCTTAAGAGTCCGCGTGGTAATTTTTCCGGGACAGAGGTCGGAGCCGATGCTGAAGCTTTGTTTTCCATTGAATTACCAGATCCGTTCTTGCGTTGGCGCTTGGATGTCGGCTTCCCGGATGAACGCCACCTGATCCGGTCTATGCGGCAACAAACCGCCCTCTCCATCTATGCGGGTGTGGCACTGTTGCTACTCATTATGCTCGCCGGGGTACTTTCAGTGCGTCAAATTCGCCAGCAGATGCAGCTCAATAAGTTGCAGAATGATTTCATTGGCATGGTCTCGCATGAGCTGCGCACGCCACTGGCTTCGATGCGCATGTTGGTTGAAACTCTGCAGGAGGGTCGCTACCGCGATCCCGACACCTTGCGGGAGTATCTCGATTTAATTGCCGGTGAGAACCAACGATTGAGCCGATTAGTGGACAGCTTTCTGTCCTTTAGCAGGATGCGCCGGGGCATGAGTCAATTTCAGCGCAGGCAAGTCAGTCCCGGCGAAGCGGTGCAGTTAGCGCTGGCCGCGACCAAACCCCACATGAGCGCCCCCAATGTGGAATTTGGTTATTCAATTGCCGATAATGTGCCGTGCATTTTTGCTGACCCCGACGCCATTGCTACGGTTCTGATCAATCTGTTGGAAAATGCCTACAAGTATTCAGGTGACCGCAAGGACATCCGATTGCAGGTTGATTGCGTGAATGACGAGGTACGCTTTGCGGTGTCAGACAATGGTATTGGTATATCTGCCAAGGAACAGAAACTGATTTTCCGGGAGTTTTATCAAGTGGACAATCGTCTGGCACGCAAAGCCGAAGGCAGTGGTTTGGGGTTGAGCATTAACAAGCACATTGTCCGCGCACACGGCGGAAGAATTACAGTCGACAGCACCCCCGGACAAGGCTCAACTTTCACTGTCTCCATTCCTGCTTTGCAAACTTAACACTCTATCAAGCCATGCAATCTGAAGCCAAAGTACTTATAGTAGAAGACGACGCAGTTATGCTGCGCGGATTGAAGGACAACTTCGAATATCAAGGCTATCAGGTTACCACTGCTGCCAATGGGGAAAAGGGGCTTGAACTCGCCCTCAGTTTGAAACCCGATTTAATCATTCTTGATTTAATGATGCCGGGCATGAATGGCTATGAAGTGTGTCAATCCATTCGCGAGGCAGGTCTGGAGATGCCGATACTGATGTTGACCGCCAAAAGCCAGGAGTCGGATATAGTGATGGGGCTCAAGTTAGGAGCGGATGATTACGTTACCAAACCCTTTGGCATACGGGAACTGCTTGCGCGTGCTGAAACGATGTTGCGGCGCACGCGCAAACAGAAACAAACGGAGCATACTTTCGGGGACTGCAAGCTGTTGGTTGAATCCAGGCAATTCTTTCGTTCCGGCGAAGAGGTCGAACTCTCTCCCAAAGAATTTAAGTTGCTCGAGTTCTTCCTTGAACATCAGGATCGCGCCCTCAGCAGGGATTGGATTTTAAATCAAGTCTGGGGGCACGATGTCTATGTTACCGACCGCACTGTGGACCGGTTTGTCACGACTTTGCGCAACAAAATCGAGCCCAATCCCAAGGAACCGCAGTTCCTCAGGACTGTGCGCGAAGTAGGGTACAAGTTTACCTGCAAGTAGGCGTCGCTGAGCTCAAGGTAAGCCGTCAAACGGATCAATTTTACCGACGCTACTCTGCTCATGACCAGATCCTCCACTTCGATGGCAGGTACCATGAAATGGGTATAGGCGTAAGGTGGAACAAAGTCCGGGTTTGAGATGGGCACAACGCGGGCGTTTTTGTTGGCCTCGTTGATCATCAAGTTTTCACCGATGGTAAATTCGCCGCCGTTGGCTGAGACCCACGCATAACCCAGATAATCAAAGACATTTTCCTCGACTCTCACTCTGGCAGTTGGGTGACGTGAGCGAATACCTTCTCCCAGGTTGCGGTAAATGCAATTGAAGATGTGGGCTTTGCCAAAACGCACGCTTGGTACGCGAGTACCCAATCGGCTATCCTTCTTAAATGGGTTTTCCAGAATGCTATGGTGTATAGTTACCCGCAGGTGCTGATCGTCGTTGTAACGACTGGCGGTGTCGGTGGACCCAATCAAGATGAATTTGTGGTGGTTGTGCAGATGAGTCCAGGAGATGGTGACAAAATCCGAGCCATTGGTAATGTCTATCAGACCGTCATAAAGATCCTTGTTGGTCTGGGTAAAAGGATTGTCGTTGAAGACCTCACAATGATCGATCCAAATGTGGTGGGATCGATCCACCACACGAATACAGTCTCCATCGTTGGCAACTCCAGCCAGTACGTTCGAAATACGAAGATTGCGCAAAATAACATTGGAGACATTGCGCATTTCAAATCCGATGCCTCGGAATGTTGCGCCGGGATGGGCCCCAAGTATCGTTTTATTGGAACCTACGGAAATGCTGTCAGCACCTATAAATGTGCCACTGACTACAATGATTTTTGGGTCGGAACCTGCGGCCTCACGTTTAAGATCAGCGATAGTATTGACGTAAACGATCGGGCCACCTTTGCCTCCAGTCACAGTTTCGACCCCCATGCCTGCCACTGTTGCATAACCGATCGGCGGCATGGCATCAAACTCTACGGGTGGCAGTTCTTCTTCCTCATTATTGCCCAGGGCTACCATGTCTTGACCATTATAAAAGTACCACCTCTGGGTGTTGAATCCGCGCAGCACCGGAGTGAATGCATCCGAAGTTGCCCACCAACTATCGTGGGCTGCGTCATGGAACATGTAGTACATTTCATCACTGGTGCCCAGCACGTGCATCCATGTCATGCGACCAGGTAAATAGATAAAATGGCTGCCGTCTTCTGCCGGGAAATAGGCACCAAACTCAGGACGCTCAAGCCAGCCGTTACCGATCTCAGTCGATGAGGCCAGATAGCGCAAGAAGGCATCGGGATCAAGTACGATGACCGGATCCACGGGGTCTTCAGGATCCTCAGGATCTTCACCATCCCCATCGGTTGTGACCGATATACCATGAAACACCACTGTAGATGCGGTATTGCCTGAACCATCAAATCGAATGGCGAAGGAATCAAAAGCCGTCACCCCGGCAGTGTTATCTGTCCCTGTTGCTTCGGCAACGATGTTGCCTCCCTGGGAGAATCGGGTAGTTACGGTAGCGGCGTTGCCATTGCGGGTCACGATGAACTCCAGGGTGTAGCGTACCCCTGAAGCAAAGGCAGCTGCGCCAGAGGTGCCTCCAGTGCCTAACGCTGCACCGTAAAGTCCGTTTCCGGGAACACTGCCCATCAGATTGTCGTTGTTGGCAAACTCAGCCAAGTCTCCATTCCGGCGCCGAATTTCAAGTGGATTAGTGATGCGGAACTGGGTGGAGAAATTCATGTTGAGCAAGTAGCCGACGACTCCACGGGAACCATTGTTACCCGATGAGAAATCATCCTCTTGCAGGCGATTACCGTCAGCAAAATGAAACAATCCCACGCGCAAGCCGCGTCCAGTTGAAGCTGAATTGACGCCTTCTGCGGTGAAATCAACTGCGACCCTCAGGGTTTCTCCATCGGATAGCGTGTAAGGGCCACTATTGCTGAAATACACAATTGCGAGTCGGGAACTATCCACCGTTGCCGTCAGCGCTCCCGGTGTGGCAACTAATCGCGAATTGCTCGAATAATACCAAGCGGCGGTATTGGGCAGGTTTTGGACATTCCGTACGCCACTGGAGAAATCATCCTCAAGGAGCACGTTTGCATTGGCGGCAATGGCCGCGCAGGCACTAAGCAAGCACGAAACTGCTAGTGATTGTATGTATCGTTTATTGGGCATGGATTTTCGGGTAATGAAAGTTTGTGGTTACTGTTGCCCATGCATTCCTCAGATCAGAGTCCAAAGACAGATGGCAACCAAAGTGATAGGGCGGGGAAGTAAGTGATGATCATCAGTGCAATCACCATCGCAAAAAAGAACGGAATCATCGGGCGAACTACCTGGGAAATTGGGATTTTTCCGACGCTGCAGCCGACGAACAAACAGGTTCCCACCGGTGGCGTGCAAAGGCCAATACTCAGGTTGGCAATCATCATGATGCCAAAATGAACCGGATCAAAACCCAAGCCCAATACCACCGGCAGAAAAATAGGCGTGAAGATCAGGACTGCGGGTGTCATATCCATGAATGCGCCCACCATGAGCAGAAGCAGGTTGATGAGCAGTAGGATGACCAAGGGGTTTTCCGACAGACTGAGCAGTGCCATACTCAAATTTTGCGGTACGTTTTCGTGAGCCAGAATCCAGCTCATTGCCTGACTGGTGCCTACCAGGAACATGACCACAGAGGTGGTTTTCGCGCTGGCCAGCAATATGTCCGGTAACCGGGAGTAGGGGATTTTTCGGTAAACCCAAACTCCCAAAATGAAAGCGTATGCTACCGCTATGGCGGACGCTTCGGTGGCTGAAAATATACCTCCTAAAATACCGCCCAAAACGATGAAGATCAGCAGCAGACTCGGCAGGGCCTGTAGTCCTGCTATCGCAACAGTGCGCAGGTCGGATCCGGCATCTGCGGGTGTGCCACCGCGTACGTTTCCAAGAAAGCACACGCCCATGATTAACAGGCCCACGAGTATACCGGGGAATACTCCGGCCAAAAATAAGGCCGCCACAGAAACTTCACCAGCCACAACGGCATACACTATCATGATATTGCTCGGTGGTATCAGCAGTCCGGTTGTGGCTGATGTCGAGGTGAGGGCGACCGCAAAATCCTTTTTGTACCCACGCTCACGCATTTGAGGAATCATGAAGCCGCCAATGGAGGAAACCGCTGCTGTTGCTGAACCTGAAAGCGCTCCGAAGAGCATACAGGTGATAGTGTTTACGTAGGCCAGGCCGCCACGGAACCGACTCATAAGCGCCGAAGCAAAGTCCATCAGGCGGCGTGCCATACCACTTTCACCCATGAGAATGCCCGATAGAATAAAGAACGGGATCGCCAACAGAGGAAAACTGCCAATACCCGTGGACATTCGCTGCGCCACAATATATCCGGCTGGCAGATTGCCGATAGCGGCGATGGTGACCACGGTTGCCGCGCCGATGGCTATGGCAATAGGTACGTTCAGCAGCAGCAGGCTGAAAAACGCCAAGATTAAAATGATGACTTCAAGCGTCATGGTCCTGGTCCTCAGGCAGGGGTTGCATTAAGTGTTCGCAGGCAAACAACAGGAAAAAGCCGCCGCTCAGTGGTATCACGCTGTAGAGCCAACCTACTTGCCAACCCAAGGCTGGCGTGATCTGACCATTGGCAAGGGAGCGCAGCATCAAGCCCCCACCTCCATAAACCAAGGTGTAGGCGATGAAGGCTATACAAATGCATTCAGCAAGCCTGGCCGCCAATGGCTTGGCGTCCGGGTGCATACGGCTGATCAGGTAATCAAAGCCGAGATGGCCGCGATCGCGATAGGTGATTGCAGCACCCAGCAAAGAAACCCAAATCAACAAGTAAATGGCAACCTCCTCTGTCCATCGACTCTGAGTTCCCAGCACATAGCGCGAGAACACACCCCAAAGAACATCCAATACCAAGGCGGCAAACAATACCACTAACACCCATTGCAGGATTCGCGCTGCGAAGTGGGCGAATGCGAGAAAATATGTCTTTCCAACAGTCATTGTCACTGTGTTCTGATGCGTTCGGCCCATTCAGCGATAGCACCGCGCATGTGTCTTTCATAGAGTGGTTGTACTGCCTCGGCAAATGGACGTGGTCCGGCCTGTGGATTTGCACGCCCGCCTCCGCGAGTCTGTCCAGCGATGCCGCCGTGCTCTCTTGCCAGAGTTTGCGCTGAAAAACTACCGACTCATCCGCCGCCTGTCTGAGCCATTGCCGCTCCAGCGGACTTAACTGGTCATAAATGGCCTTACTCATTAACAAGATGTCCGGAATACGCGTGTGCTCATTGAGAGAAAAGTGCCTGGCCACCTCGTAGTGTCGGCTGCTCCACAGGCTGGGTGGATTGTTCTCGGCCCCGTCCACCATGCCTTGTTGCAGAGCAGTGTAGAGTTCTCCCCATGGAATAGGCGTCGGCGAGCCACCCAATACACTGATCATGTCCATTGCCATCCGACTGGGTAACACACGCAGTTTAAGGCCGCGCACATCCTCCGGTGTCAACACGGGGCGTCTTGTCGTATAGAAACTGCGACTGCCAGAGTCATAGTAGCAGATACCGATGGCTCCTACGCTCTCTGAGAGGCGCAGCATTTCAGCGCCAATCGGCCCCATCAACACATCCCAGTAATGCTCTTCGTCCCTGAACAGATACGGTAGGCCAAAGACAGCCATGGCAGGTACAAAACCTTCCATGGCCGCAGATGACGTTTTGACTAATGCCAAAGCACCGCGTTGAACCTGTTCTATGCACTCCGGTTCTGATCCCAGTTGGCCGTTGGGGAAGATTTCAATGACCAGAGTGCCTCCCGAAAGCTCGGCCAAGCGTTCGGCCATGTAAGCCATTCCGGCATGTACCGGATGTGATTGATCCAGGACATGGCCGAGTTTCAGAACACGCCTGCCGCTATTGGCGTTGGGATCCGGTTTCCAGGCCAGCAAAAGCAAGGTTGCCAGAAAGGTTCCCGCCAATACCCCCAGGACGAAGAATGAGGTGGAACGGTTCATTGGGCGTCGGGCAATGGCATACCCCACATGTCTGAGCGTACGCCAGTGTTCTGATCATAGCCATCGAAGGTCATGTTGCGCACATGGTGCATGACTGATGGGCGCTGAGCTCCTTCAAAGCGACTGTTGATGATCTGAACGTTTTCAATCGGACTTTCGGCAAATCCTACCATGTAAAGCGGGAAACGGCTCTGGCCGCTGGTAACATTTTCCAGTATGATATTGCGTACGGTTGGCAGGTGTGGGCCGCCAGCTCCTTCCTCGTACAGAAAGTTCACCCGGAATATGGCGTCGGCGACTTGGCCGACACGTACGTTGCGCATATAGACATTCTCAACGAAACCGCCTCGGTAAGAGTTGGTCTTAATGCGCAGTGCACGCTGAAGTCGCGGACTGCTCATGGTGCAGTTGTCGATAAAGACGTTGCGCACGCCGCCGGACATTTCGCTGCCCATGACCACACCGCCGTGACCATCGCGCATCACGTTGTTGCGGATCACTATATTTTGCGAGGGCACTGCGAGGCGTCGACCATCCGCATTGCGCCCAGCCTTGATGGCAATACAGTCATCTCCAGTATCAAACAGACTGTCCTCAATCAGCACATCCGTGGATGATTCGGGATTGCAGCCATCGTTGTTGGGGCCGTGAGAAATTACGGTCACTCCTCGGATGGTAACATTGGTACAGAGCACCGGATGGATTTGCCACATGGGGGCACGCAGTATGGTGATGTCCTGAATCAATATATTCCTGCTGCGGTAAGGTTGAATAAACATAGGTCGCAGGTAGGAGCCTTCGGCAAAGATGCGCTCCTCTGGTGGTACTCCCGCCTCGGCCATTTCGAACAAGACGGCCCTGGCGGTGTACTGATGCGGATCGCCTTCTCGCCAGCCTCGGCGTTCCTGACCTTTCCAGGGCCACCAGTTTTCAACACTGGCCTGGCCATCCAAGGTTCCGTTACCAGTGATCGCGATGTTCTCGACTTCAAAGGCATAAATGAGGGGGGAATAACCCATCATTTCCACGCCTTCCCAGCGTGTGAATACCGCTGGCAAGTAGTCGTTGGGGTCAGTGGAGAATTTGAGTACTGCTCCGTCTTCGAGGTGCAGGTTTACATTGCTGCGCAAATGGATGGGACCAGTGAAGAAGGTTTGTCCACCTGGAATTACCACCCTGCCTCCACCCGCCTCAGCGCAAGCTGCAATTGCAGCTGCGATGGCTTCGGTGACCACCGTTTCCGGTTTGGCCCCAAAGTCGTCGATGCGAAAGTCGCGATCAGGAAAAGTGGGCTCGACTATACGTGCCAGAATTTCTGCCACCGCTGCATCAAAATCAGGGCGCTCTCCAGCGGCAATGCCAGTGGAGGGTAAATTGAGAGCGATGGTTGCACTCGCGAGTGCGGTCAGCACTCGTTTTAGGGAGACTGCCTTTTTCATTGTCTTAGCCTTGTACGGATTCGATTTGACCGTTGTTCTGCCAGAAGAAGAAACCGGATCCAAACACGTAGATCCAATTCGGGGCGACGTTGTTGACATGAATCCAATCGCCGTTGGCAGAGAGTACGCCCGGAGGTAGCCAGGTCATGTAACCGGACTCGTCAGCCTGTCCGACAAACATCCAGCCGCTGCGGGTGTAAATCCAATCACTCTCTGGTACTGCGTAGAATGTGCCCAATAGTTCGTTGCGGTAAACATTGGCAATATCGAGTGGCTCGGAATCGGCCAGTACGACTTCGATGGCTGGTGTAGTTGGTGTCGGCGTGGTACCGTCGTTCACATCAGCGCCGGAGAAGATATATATCTGGTCGAGGACAAAATCCGTTTCAGCGTGACTGGCAGTTGCCGTGGTGAATGAAAAAGTACTGAAACCCAGGCTCGGGTTGAAGTTGTTTTTGTCTTCAAACACAGTGCCATTGGGATTTGCCGCTGGAGTAACCAACTGCCCATTCACAAACAAGTCGATGCGTAAAGGATGCAGGGTGCGCTCAGTACCGTACAGAACGTAGGTGAAATTGTCGGTTGTGGAAGCATTGACGATCAAATCGTATTTGTGCGGTAGCGCGGGCACTGGAGTAGGCGTGCCACCTCCCGGGTCGGCGACAAACCTGGGTGGGGCCACGTTGGGAGTGCCTCTGGGGAACTCATTGAGCCAGTTCCAGGCCCCGGTTACCGTGCCATCGGATATGATCTCCAACAAGTTTTGGTAATTGGCGGAGCTGGCGTTGATTGTCACTTCATCGATTCCCGGATTAGCGGCGCGCAAGGCGATCTTGCGCAAACCTGAATCCACCCAGAAATAGTTCATGTTGATCGCTCTGAAGCTGACCCGAAAGCCGCCGGTAAGAGGCTCGGGAAGCATCACTGAGGCGTCGGCACGGGAATAACTGCCGGATTCAAAGCTCCAAATCCTCATGCCAGCTATGTGACCGGGCATGGGATTGTTGGGTGTGATCAGAGCACCCCAAGTTGTGCCGAAGTTGGTTCCCTGTTTGATGTTGGTGAAACCACTGACGCCGGGTTGGTCAAAACTGTCATACAGTTGAAAGACCGCGCCCGATGCGGCTGTCGTCATCAGCGACGCGACAGCGATTATTCCGAGGGTAGGGTATATCTTTGTCATAGGTGTGTTCATTGTCATTCAGATTTGGGGTTGTGGGATAGGTGTTGAATCATTCGATAGAGTTCAACGGTTGCTTTTAGAAAGGGTCCGGTACCTTTGGGATCGTCGCGAACGATAGGCTCCGAGAAATAGTAGTTTTCGCTGCCATCGCGCAGCTCGCTGAGTCCGGCT
This sequence comes from Verrucomicrobiota bacterium, assembly GCA_021208135.1. Lineage (GTDB taxonomy): Bacteria > Verrucomicrobiota > Verrucomicrobiia > Opitutales > Oceanipulchritudinaceae > JAJOKB01. The sequence continues at coordinate 29,367 of JAJOKB010000081.1, forward strand.
ACCTCGCAGATCCAGAATAGTCGGGCATTCCCGGTATCGCTGAAATTCACTGCGTTTTGCACCATGCCTCTAAATGCGGTCATGGGAACCTCGTGGAGGTTTGAACTCAGCCAGCCCCGGTTGATTCCCTTGGCGATAGCATAAACGAACATGCTCGTGGATGAGGTTTCCGGATAGTTACCCGGGATGTCCGGTTTATCCATGACCTGAAACCAGAGGCCTGTATCGTAATCTTGATACGGGAGGATGGCCTGTACAGTTTTTTGCAATACGTCCACCAGTGCCAGGTGCTCTGGAGTGTTTTCGGGTACAAATTCCAAAGTGTCCACCAGCGCCATTAAATACCATCCGACGGCGCGTGACCAAACATTGGGTGATTTTCCGGTATCTGGATCAGCCCAGTTTTGTACGCGGGCGAAATCCACTGCATGGTGTAACAGTCCGGTTTGTGGGTTGAGGGCATATTGGTCCAGCAACAGGAATTGGTGTGCGATGTCTGTGAATTCGTTAGTGTGACCAAGCGTAGCTGCATAACGGGCGCGGAAAGGGGCGCTCATATATAAGCCATCCAACCACATTTGTTCCGGGTAAATGGCTTTGTGCCAAAGCCCACCTTGAGCTGTGCGAGGATGGGTACGCATCTGCTCATGCATCAGATCCAATGCTCTGCGGTAGCGTTCCGAACCGGTCGCTTCATACAATTCGAGCAGCAAAATACCGCCCAGTATATGGTCGATATTATACTCATCGACTGAATAGCTGGCTATTGTACCGGTTTCATCCACAAAACTGCTGATGGTTGACAGTGCGTAGTCGCGATAGCGTTGATCGCCCGTTTGTTGCCAGAGGTTATTAAAGCCGATGGCTAATAAGGCCGTTGTGTAGCGCCAGCGTGCCTGAGCCTGTGACTCCGGATCAAAATGCCCGAAAGACAGGGATTGGCCTCTGCGGGCGAGCAAGTCATTGGCCACGGCTTGTGCTACTGTCAGGACAGTTTCTGCTGTCAGCGGCTTGTCTCTCATGATTTGGTCAACCCTGTTGGTGATACGCAGCAACGGGGGCCGGTTAAGCAACAGAGCCTGACGGCGGCACCACTCCAGAAAGGTCTCTGGATTCCAGTCTGAATCTGGTTCCTGCGCCCAGACTGCCCCAAAGGCATAACCTACGTGACCGTTGCGTACCCGCAATCTGACCACGTGGTTGAAGGCATCTTCAGTCACTTCCATCAAATCCCGCGGTCGGTAAAACACTGCCATGCCCAGCCCATCGCCAATAATGCTTTGGTCGCCCCAGGTTGCAATCCATGTGTAGTCCTTTTCTGGCACATTTGTGGGTCCGTCTAACCGGGTGGCGTTTTCCAGCTTAACTATTCCGGTGGCAAGGTGCATTTGTGGTTCAACCCGGAGCAAAACGTGGGTTAAATGCGAGCCGGCCTGAATGGAAAGGTTGGCGGTCAAGTCAAAGTCTCTGCCCCCGATGCGCCACTGGTTATATTGAATGCTGTGACTGGCTAACAGCGGACCGTTGGCCGTTACTGTGGATGTGCGGGTATGAACATCTTCCAATCCCTGAATTGCATGGTTGCGCCAGGCACCGAAACTACCCAGTCCGACTGCCTTGCCAACTCTCAGAATATCCATTCCCCAGTCGGCGGGTTGATGATAACTGTCATAGCCATCCTGACCAACAGTATGCAAAACCATGGCAGGGGTGCGTTTGCCGAAAATATCGATACCATTGCGGTTATCCAAATACAACCGGTACCCAATTCGGTCCGATTCCCACCCCGGACCTTCGTAGCGGATCTGATAATTGTGATCCCGAAATCCTGGTGGTGTGGTCCAGGTGCGCACATTTTTAAATCTGTCGTCCTGGACGATGCTCAGTTCTGCCTGGGTCCTGCGGGGAAAGGCTAATACTCTCGCTGCAAGAGGATCTTTGATTAAATCAAGAGACTTGCTGGCACCGGCAGCCAGGGAAAGCACCAGAAAAATGGCGTCTAACTGATCGTCTCCCGAGGTGTCCACCAACTGGTGCGGTACTGGCAATCCGCTTAGCTTGTCGATAATGGCAATGACCGCAGATTCTTCAGTGGTTAAGGCTAGAAAATCCAAAGGTAGGGTGACCGGGTAATCTTCTGCATCAAAGTCCACCCGGCTGGTTACGGTGACAGAAGCCAGCCACTCCGGTTGCACTTCCGCGCTTGTCATCTTGGAACCCAATCCTGAAATCAGAATTAACAAGGCAATCGTTTTGCTGAAAAATTGCATCTCAAACTCCTTTTTATCGGCTTAACCAGCCACCGTCGACAACGATTTCAGAGCCGGTTATGTATTCAGCAGCAGGGGAGGCCAAAAAGACTGCTGCACCCATTAGATCTTCCGGTTGGCCCCAACGACCGGCTGGAATACGCTCTATAATTGAACGGTTGCGTACCACGTCTTGACGTAATGGCAAAGTATTGTCAGTTGCGATATACCCTGGAACAATCCCATTCACTGTTATGGCATGAGCGGCCAGCTCGTTTGCCATTGCTCTGGTCAGACCTTGCAATCCGCTTTTTGCCGCTGTGTATGCTGCAACTCGAATTCCGCCCTGATGGGAAAGCAGGGAGTGGATATTGATGATACGTCCAGGCTGTTGACGTTTCACCAACTCGGCGGCACATTTGCGCGAGAGGTCGAACACTGCGGTTAGGTTGATCTCCAGCACTTCACTCCAATCGGAGGCCGGGAAATTAATAAAATCAGCCCGTCGGATAATGCCGGCATTGTTACACAGTATGTGCGGAATGGTATCTGCGTTTAACAGGTTATGCCACAGTTGTTGGCGGTCTTCGCGGTCTGCCAGGTCGCAGTGAACAGCGAGGTGATTGCCAGCGGGATTCAGTTTTTGCAGTTCGCCAATCAGCGATTCCAGATTGCCCCTGGCGACGGCGATCACCGAAGCGCCAGCGGCAGCAAAGCCATGGGCGAGCGCACGACCAATGCCGCGCGAGGCACCCGTGACCAGCGCACGCTTACCCATGAGTGAAAAATCTGCTCCCGCTGTTGGCATGTGCTTATTTGAGTGAATTATTGAGCACCGGATCCATGTCATCAAAGGACTGGTTTTCTCCGCCCATAGCCCATACAAAGCCGTAATTTGCCGTACCTACACCGGAATGGATCGACCAACTGGGCGATAATACGGCTTGTTGTTCGCGCACTATCAAATGGCGTGTTTCGTTGGGTTCTCCCATGAGATGGATGACCATCTCGTTTTCTGGCAGGGAGAAATAAAAGTACACCTCAGATCTGCGTGCGTGGGTATGCGTGGGCATAGTGTTCCATACACTTCCGGGCTTCAAAAATGTCATCCCCATGACCAATTGGCATGTTTGCACGGTTGCCGGAGTGATGGCCGCGTGAATGCTGCGGTGATTGCTGTTTTCACTGGCTCCCATTACCTTGCCGTTACAGGAGTCACCGCGAATCAGTTTTGTCGGATAGGCATGATGGGCAGGGTAACTGACAAAATAGAAACGGGCATGCTGTCCCTTTTTACGGATCGAGGAAAAGGTAACGTGTTGCGAACCTTTGCCCACATACAGGAAATCATGTGTTTGCAGATCAAATTGAGTTCCGTCCACGGTCACTTGGCCCGGTGCACCCAGATTCACAATGCCAATTTCGCGGCGCTCACAGAAACAGCTGGAACGCAAAGCTGATTGATTATCCAAATCAATCGAGCGTCCATTGGGTATAGCCATGCCTACTATGGTGCGATCTGTTTCCCAATAGCACAATTTCAGGCCACCTTCATTCACCAGATCCTCGATCAGGAACTGGTTGCGCAGCTTCTGGGTGTCCAGTGATGCTACTTCTCCAACCCCTGTCGCCGGGATGTGGCGCATACAATCCGCTACCTCTCCTTTGACCGGAGGTTTGGTTTTTCGCTTAGTAGGTACCTTCATAAAATTCAGTTTTAAAATGTTCCTTTGACGCCGACGGTCCACAGTGCACCGAAGCGCTCGCGCCGCTCCAGTTTGGCGTAGTCCGGAGTGTCCACTCCGTACCGCAGTTGATCGGTAGGTTCATCGAAAATATTGCGACCGTTCAGGAATACCCGCAGGTATCGTGCAAAGCGGTATTCGATATTCAGGTCAGTCGTCAGGCGGCGGTCATAATAGCGGTTCCAGAAGGACGGATTGGCTGCTGAATTGCCGACATACACCCCACGGATGTCTCCAGTGTCACGCATTTGCTTGCCGCGTAAATTCCACTTCAGACGAATATCCCAGCGACCTTTATCATAGGTGATACCCCAATTGGCGGTTTGTTTAATAAAGCCAGGAACATAGGATGCATCCACCAGCTGATTTTGGCTGGCACCATAATCGCCACGTGTGGTCAGGATGGTCGTATTGGCGAAAACAGAAAATCCGTCCAGCAACTCAACCCAGGGGCCAAGATCTTGCACGAATGCGAACTCCAGACCTTTAATGGTGACATCACCCGCGTTGACGGGGCGGCGCATCAACCAGCCTTGTTGCACAAAAATAGCATCAATTCCCAATTGATCAGCCAAATCCTGCGTTAGCAAAACCGTCTCATTATCGATGAAACCTTTGATCTGTTTGTAGAACGCCCCAACCGAAATAAGTCCCCCGGTGTCAAAATAGTACTCTAGAGAAATGTCAAAATTGTCGCCGCTGTATGCCGTCAAATTGGGATTAAAGGCCTCAATCACAAAGCGCTCTTCACCGGTTTCATCCTCTTCGCGACTGTTGGTGAAACGTATGCCTGGGGCAAGGTCACTGATGTCAGGACGCCCCAATGTTCTGGCGTAGGCCAAACGGGCTTGCAACCGCTCGTTCACTTCATAGGTGAAATGTAAACTAGGATAAAAATCATCGTAGCTGCTTTTCGATGTTTGGCGCTGGGCATACTGTGCCCTGATTCTTCTGGCAAGATTGGCCGGTGTGTCTGGTCCGGCAAACTCCGGCTTCAGTACCCGATTCTGTGGATTGTCTCCCAAAAACGGATTGATCAGGCGGAAACTGCCGTCGGGATTGCGCTCGTAAATAACCGTGTCATCGCGGGCATAACCTTCACCGCTGTTTGAGGTGCGCTCATAGCGCACGCCACCCAATATGCGCAACCTGCCATTCATCAGCGCGATCCGCCCCATCAGGTAAGCCGCTGTCACTTCCTCTTCAACTTGTTGGCGATTCTCTTCGTTGTAGATAACATTGGCGACTTCATCGAAGAAAAAGTGGTCAGGATTGGCTTGGAAATATTGGAATACTTTGCGCGAATCCGGCCACTCCGGTGCCGGCCAACCCCACCCAAGGCGTTGTCCAACGTAATTCTCATCCCGGAAGAAAGAACTGCCCGGTCCAACTTGATTGAAGATCGGTTGAGTGCGCGGATAGTTGAATTCGCGCCGCTCGATCTCACGCTTTTGCTGACGGTATAGCATGCCTGTTTGCAGGGTGAGGCGGTTGCCGCTTACGTCCATGTGCCGGGTCAAATCAAATTTGCCGCCATAAATGGTATCGCTGGCATCTTCAGGACGCGACCGCAGGGACTCCAGTACCGTGTCATCGGTCAACGGAAAGGGATCGATCTCCGCACCCGCTCTGCGGGTAGTCACCGACGCGGGGCCATTGTTGCCAATATCATTGAAATGAATGGCAAGGTTGGCCGGAGTACGGAAAATAACGCGCTCAAAATAACCATTGTCAGTATCGCGATACTGATTTTCCGACTTTGAATAATAGCCGTCGTATGTCAGTTCCCACTGATCAAAATAGTGCTTCATTCCCATATCAACGTGGTTGGTCTGCCCCGACTTTTCCCGCGCCGTCACTTGATGACGAAAACGACCGTTGGGATTGATGTTTGGGTTGGGATTGGTGAAGGTGGGTCCGTAATTGCCAGCACTGGTACTGGTCTCCCAACGCACTTCCCGATTGAAAAAGGTAGTCGAGTACTCATTGCGCTGATACCCAAACGAGAAAATACTACCAGGACGAATCCTCCAGTCCGCTTTGATTCCCAAACTTTCACGCTCCGAGATTTTGGGTCCATCCCGCAGGTTAAAATACCGCAGATAAGGATCGCTCTGCCCTATGGCTGCATTCACCGAATCCCACTGCGTGATGAAGTATTGCTGCGGCGTAAATGTTTCCGCATTCATGTAATTGATCACAATGCCAAAATCGTCCGTCAGCGGATCCGAATAGGTGAAGTCAAAGCCGGGACGGATCTTGCGCGTCGCACCGGCATCAGGACCAGGGGTCCGACTCCAGCGAATATAATCTCCCGGCACATTCATAAATACACGGTAGTCAAACTTCCGTTGCGCCAACTCAAATGCGTTGCGACTGACCATGTTTACGGCACCACCCAATGAGTCCGCCTCCATCGCAGGTGTCGGCACTTTGACCACTTCAATGCGCGCCACATTATTCAACGACACTTGCTCAAATTCAAATGTCCTGCTCGAACTCGACGAGGCCGCACTTGCCATGCGGTTACCGTCCATAGTCACCGCCGTGAAATTAGACGCCAGTCCGCGCACCGAAACCGAGCGCACGTCTGCAGATACGAAATCAACACTGATGCCAGGCAGGAATTTCAGGAATTCGCCGACATTACCCTCCGTTATGTCACCAAAGGCTCCAGCATCCACCACGTTTTTGATGTTCTCCGCCTGCCTCTGGTTCGTTATCGCCGCACGTATCGCATCAAATTCAGCTCCACGTACTACAAATTCCTCCATCTCGTACACTGGACTTTCCTCCTGCGCGGACGCGACCACACATAGACTCACGGTCGCAATTGCAACCGGCCAAGTGACTCTTCTTACTCGTTTCATGGGTTCCTCCGGGGTATTGGGGTTGTGAAATTCAAATATGAATAATAAATTCAAATACGACTGTATTGTTACGATTGTGTGTGTCAAGCGTAGAAAAAAGATTGCGCATAATTAAGATGGGGTGCATTGCGATGAGAGTATGAGTGGAGATTACCGGATACCAAACTTGGCGAAAGCGTGTGCGGCGTTGAAATGGATTCAGCGTGAACCTGAGCGTGGGGTCACAGTAAAAATGGTATCCAAGGCGGTGGGCATACCGTACACCACCTGTTTCCGAATTTTGCAGACACTGGCTGCTGAGAATTTTCTGAGGCGCGATGGCGACAACTATTTTTTGGGAACAGGATTGATCCCGTTGGGGTTGGGTGCGCGCAAGAACATGGGTATTCGCACTGTGGCGTTGCCACACCTGCAGGAATTGTCTGCGGCGACAGGGGAGACAGTGCAGTTGGCGATTCCCACTGAAAATCGCTCCATGATTCTGGAGGTTGTTTACGGCAGTCATCCTCTCAGTGCTACCACTCCCGTCCGGGGACTTTGGTTGAGTTGTATTGTTCGGCCACGGGCAAGGTGTTTTTGACCTGGGCATTGCGCGATCGTATGGAAGATATCCTTGCAGCCGAAAAGCCACTGCAACGCACGCCCAAGACCCTCACCACTGCGGCTGAATTGGGTCGCGACTGTGAGATCATCCGTGATCGCGGATATGCCATCGACGAAGAAGAGTACTTTCTTGGGGTACGTTGTCTGGCAGCACCGGTATTTGATGCTGAAGGTCGGTTGCAGGCCGCTGTGGGCATAACCGCTTCCGTCATTACCCTGCCTTTGGATAAGGTGGATGAGTTTGCCGCACGTTTGCTGGCCACGACCAGAAGAATATCCATGGAGTTCACTGGCGGTCGTTAACGGTGGATATTTCGCTCTATTGAGCAACTAAGGGCGCGGACTTTGCAGCCCGCGCCCTCCTTCGATGCTAACCCCCTACTGAAAAATTGTTAGCTTGTGCGCGTGCGGCGACGGAGGATAGCGAAGCCCAGAATCAACAGCCCCGCCAAGGCAGCATAGGTCGATGGTTCGGGTATGGGTGCCACTGACAGTCCGGTCAGGGTAATGTCAGAGAACTGGTTCATTCCACCGCCCAGGCGAATCGCAATCGAATTGAAATCGAGCACAGGGGAAGCGCTGTCGGTTACCGTATAGGTCAATCCCACGAGGTTGCCTCCGGTCAATGATGTGGTGATGGACAGTGTGCCCGCACTTTCTACGAAAGATACGCTGAGTAGGAATCTGTGTTGGCGTCCAGATAACCTGTTGCACCACTGGAACCGCTGCCGCCAATAGCAGATCCCCAGACGCCTGCCGATCCGAGCAAATCATTGCTGTTGGTATCGGTGCGCTTAAAGGTGTTCAGAACCAGGTTGTTGGTGTTGCCTCCGCCCACGAATGAGCCGGACGAAAACAGCGCATAACCGCGGTCGCCAACATAGGAAGCATCAGTGGAGCCAAATCCATCGGTTGTTCTAAAGCCGTTGGGACTGGAATCCAGGATGGCAATACGCAGGTTATTCGGGGTTCCCCCAAATGCGCCTGTGCGGAAGCTCAGGTTTAAGGTTATTCCCTCGCTGCCAACGGATACTGTTGGAAAATAGCCAATCGCCATGCGATTTGAGGTATTGTTCATGTTCCAGTTCAGTCCGCTGCCAGTGGCCACCATCTGACTGGTGCCATTCACCACCCACTGGGTGTTGGTTGATGTCGGTGTCGAAATGACCGGGGATGATGCTGTGGTCGACGAACCATCTGTACCGCCTATACGGTCCAGATTCGTAAAGGTGTCATTCACATAGGCAGAGGCACCCGCAGGCAACAATACCAAACCAAGTGCACACGATTGAGCGACGAGTTTTACGCGAGATGAGATCATAGAGCTGAGTTGATTGTGAGGTTATTGGAGTAGTTCACACTGGAATAATCCATATATGAATTTATGAGCCAAATGTGAATTAATATTTGCCCCATGTCAACACATTATTTTGCACAATTTGTGGATGGGGCTTTTGCAGAACAAGGTCGGCTTGTTTCGACCGGCGCAAAGAGATGCCGGAATTTAGTTTTGACAATCATGCATATTTGAATTCATATGCGGATTAAGAATTCAAAACCCCGAAAATCTTTAACTACTCAAGAATTATGATGCGAAATACAGCGAAAGTGGCTGTGCTGGCGTGTGTTTGCACGTTGGTTGTGCCGGAGTTATCAGCAAATCAGGTGTTACTGGACGATGATTTCTCGTCTGGTAGTCGTGTGGTCCAGTCTTTGCCTGAGCGTTCTGCGTGGTTTGGGTCCAGTACCGACCGACTGTTTGTGAACGAGACCGGTTTGGTCGGTCAACTGGATGGAAGTTCGCGTATGTGGCTGACCTATTTTAGCAATAATACGCCGGTGGAAATAGGAGAGGGAGGCCGGTTGGTGGTTGATCTGGAGTTCTCCGTAACTGGCGTGAGTGAGACAAATACAAATCGTGGCATGCGCATAGGTCTTTTTTAATTATGCGGCTGCTGACCGGGTAACGGAAGACGGGTTTTCCAGTGCGGGTGGCAATGGCACCTTGGTAACTGGGTACCTGGTCAACATGAATTTTGCGCGCACCTGGGGATTGGATGCTCCGATCGAGCTGCGTCGTCGCGAGCAAGTGAATGACGGAAATCTAATGGGTGCGCTGGCTGTGTTTGGCAGTCCGTTGGGTGTGAGTGGAGCGCGTACTGGTGAGGCTGGCATTACGGCAAATGTTAAGCATCGATTGCGCTTTGAAGTGGAGCGCACAGGAGCGAATGTGGCCATTACCGTGAAATTGTTCACTGGATCCACGCTGCTCGACCAGGTGAGTGTGATTGATGAAGCAGGGGTTACATCCTTTGATGCAATAGCCCTGCGGCCTGCTGGCCCGCTACAGTCTGCGGAAGAGTTCACTTTCAGCAGGATATATGTGGAATTGGAAGGTGAAATTGCCGAACCGCCTCCGCCACGGGAAAGTCCTTGGGCGGCCATTGCGCCCCTGGATGCCAATGGCAACAAACCCGGATTGGGCGGAGTCATCAACGATGTTCATTTTCCGTGGGTGTATCATTACGGACTGCCGGGATGGAAGTATATATATCCTGAAGCAGAGTTAGGCAGTATGTTTGGTTACGCCTATGTTTTTGGTGGGTACCAATTCTGGACAGCCGACAATGCGCAAGGTTGGCACAGGATAATCGACATTGATCAATGGGCCCGCTTTGACCAACTGCCGATACTGGACCTGTTTGACCGATTCCGGCCTCAACCGACACCTGCGGATGTTATTCCTCAGGGCGAACGCACGCTGTACGTTGCTTTGTCAGGATCGGATTCTGCGGGTGGCAGTATCAACGCCCCCCTGCGCACGCTGGGGAGGGCTGTGGCCATCTCACAGCCGGGAGATGTGATCGTGATGCGAGGCGGCGTTTACCAACATAGCAGCACGATTAGTATAGGAACCAGTCGCAGCGGTACCAGTTCACGTCCGATTACTGTGATTAATTACCCCGGAGAGTCGGTGATCCTTGATTTCTCCCAGCAAAACAGAGGAAGTGGCAACATCGGGGTGCGTTTGGATGCCTCGAATTGGCGGTTGATCGGATTGACTATACGCAACGCCGGTCACAATGGATTGCGCGTCGATGGCAGCAACAATCGCCTGGAACGATTGGTGACTCACAACAATCACGACACAGGCCTGCATTTGGCAGGAAACGCTTCCCACAATCTGATTCTAAATTGCGACAGTTACCATAATTTTAATACCACGGGGCGTGTGGGCAACAATGCGGATGGGTTTGGAGCCAAGTTTACCAGTCTCGGGCCAGGCAACTGGTTTTACGGTTGCCGCTCCTGGGAGAATTCTGATGACGGGTTTGATTTCTGGGAAGCTCCAAACCCTGTCAGAGTCGAAAATTGTTGGGCCTTCGGTAATGGTGATCCATCGGTTTTCGGATTTCCGGCCAATTTTGAAGGAGCGGGCAATGGCTTCAAATTGGGCGGCAATTTTGTCGCCGGGAACCACATTGTCATCCGGTCTCTGGCTTTTGACAATCTGGGAACAACCAGGAATGCCAAGGGTTTCGATCACAACAACAACACCGGTGCCCTAACGTTTATCCACAACACTGCATTCAACAACGGACGTAATTTTGTCATTCCCAATGTTCCTGTAGGCGGTGGTCAGCATGTGTTCTACAACAATCTAAGTGCGCCTTTCATAACACTGGTCCAAATCGCTCCAGGCAGCCTGCAGCAAGGCAATAGCTGGCAGCGTGGTGTGGTTACCGACGCTATGTTCCGCAGTTTGAATACAGCCTTGGCCAAGAGTCCCAGGCAACCTGATGGTTCATTGCCGGTCATTGATCTGCTAAGACCGTTAGCAGGGAGTTTTCTTATCGATGGCGGTGTGGATCTTGGACCCCAGTTTCCATTTTTCGGAGCCGCTCCTGATATCGGCGCTTACGAGTTGATGCCAAATCCATAATGGCGATTCCAACTCATTCATTGCGCTAATTACAACCGCAAGCCAGAGGCGCATTTTGAACGCAGCGCCGACAAAATCGCTCTTTTAACTTGCGATTTCCGTTTATGGTGCCTTGTTTTGGCACAATCATGGCTGCATTCAAGCAGACTAATTTCTGATCAACGACAGTTTAATTTACCATATGATTATCAGACAATCCCTGTTGGGTGGACTGGCACTAATAGGTGCTGCCTTAACTGCCACATTTGTTGAATCTACCGCCCGTACGCCGATTGATCCCACTTTGGAAGTCATCCAGCAATGGGTGGAGACCGAGCGCATGATCGCCCGTGACGCCGCTGCCTGGGAAACAGATCGTGCTGCCAATGAGCACCTCATCACCGTCTTCAGGCAAGAGCTTGAAATGCTGAATGAGCGTATCGCTGCCGCCGAGGCAGATACCAGTGCTGCCGAAGCGGCCCGTGCTCAACTAGACTCCCGCGACGCCGTCCTGCGCGAATTGGAAGCAGCAGTGGTGCAGCAAATCATTGCTGCCGAAAACTGAACTGCTGAAGCTCATACCGCGGCTGCCGCCTCCGCTGCGTGCTGAGGATGCGACCCTTGATCAATGCTTTACCTGAGAATCCGGCCAGTTCCACTGTGCCACTTGCTCAACGTATCCAGCCCATTGTGGCAAGCCTGACCCAGATTCAGCGTTTCAATAGTGCCGTTACGATTGTGGAGGAGTTTCGTGAATTTGAAGTGGGTACTCCAGTGCAGATTGAGGGCATTTATTTTGGCTTGGCTGCGGCTTATTACGTCGACCGGGCCAATGCACATGCCGGCAAGGCAGTCATCGGACCCAACGGTTGGGAATGGCGGGACGACCCCAGCATGGCGCAGGCTGTCCGTTCATTCATCGATATTCACCGCGCAACCCGCCAAGCAGAGTATGTGTTCCTGCCGGCGACCATTCAGGACTAATTCCTGACCGCGAAATCCTCAAAATTTTCATCCTGTGAATAAAGTCCTCCTCTTCGTTGCTGGTTTGCTGGTTTCCGCCGCAGCCCTTCACTCACAATCTTTCGATCGCGCCAGTCGCAGCGCTCAGACTGACCTGGACAACGCGCTTCAGCGCTACGCCGAATTACAGGAACGTATCCGCGCCGAGCGCGTTCCTCTCGATCCGCGAGCTCAACGAGTTGCGCTCCGAACTGCAACAAGCCCGCCGGGAGTCGGACCGCGTGCGCCGAATTCAAGATAACAGCGCCGTTGACCTTAATGCCATGCGCAATCGTGTCGAACGCCGCATTGAGCAACTGGACTTTGTTGCCAATCTGGTGACCGACTACAGTCAACGCTTTGAGCGCGACATTGATCTCAGTGAGCAGCAGATTTATACCGCTGCCATAGAGCGCTTGCAGCGAGTCATGGAAGAGGTGCACGACGACGATGAACTGCAGCGGTCACGCCGCCTGGTAGGTCAGTTGTTTATCCTGCAGGAAGGCATTGGACGATTCAGTCGCCTCCTGGGTGGTGATACTTTTGAGGGTCGGGCTATTGTCGGTGGTGGACAGGTTGAGGAGGGCACCTTCATCAACTTTGGTCCCACCACATTTTTTTGCCAGCAGCGAATCTGGCATAGCCGGCCTTTCCCTCCGTACCGGCCTGATTCCCACTGCGGTTCCAATCAGCGCCGAAGCAGATCGCGCTATCAGGGAAGTGGCTGTTAATGGCACAGGCATACTGCCGATCGACCCCACTTTAGGCAGCGCTTTTGCCATCGCTTCACAAAAGTTGACCTTGTGGGAGCACATCAGGCAGGGCGGTATTTGGATTTGGCCCATTCTCACCTTTGCCTTCCTGGCCTTTGCTACTTCCATGTTCAAGCTGTATGAAATTTACAGCGTGAAAATGCCGCGCACCGGTGCCCTGCATGATATTCTGGCCGCCTTGAATGCCGGACGCCGCGATGAAGCTTTGGAACTGGCGAAATCTGTTCAGGGTCCTGCCCGGGAAATGTTGATTGATGCAGTCGAACACTCCAACGAGAGCAAAGAACTCATCGAGGAAGTGATGTACGAGCGCATGCTCGAACTGCAACCACGCTTGGAACGCATGCTGCCCTTTATCGCTGTTACCGCCGCAACCGCTCCGCTCATGGGACTGTTGGGCACGGTAACAGGTATGATTAATACCTTCAAGTTGATCACCATCTTCGGTACCGGCGATGCCAAGCAGTTGTCCAGTGGTATTTCCGAAGCTTTGGTCACCACGGAGTTCGGTTTGATTGTCGCCATTCCATCCTTGATCATGCACGCTCTGCTCAGCAGGCGCGCACAATCGGTCATGGCCAACATGGAGCGCATGGCAGTGGCATTCGTCAACGGATTGTCGCGTAAAAACTAGTCCGTGGATTTCTACGCACAGTTTAAGGAAGAGTTCATGACCATCCTGACGGATGGCGGAATTCTCATGCTGCCGCTCGGTTTGTTGGCAATCGCGATCTATGCCATCGCTTTCCGCCTGTTTTATTATTTTGTCGAACACTCATTCTACAAAATCAAACGCGAGAAGCTTATCGAATATTTGATGAATCCCATAATGGCCACTGGTGAGTTGCGCCAGATCATCGACTACACCCAGGATCCAGAAATTGAGTCCAAGGATGAGCTGGCGAGCCGCTTTGCCGAAATTTCCAATGCCTATTTGGCCCACATCGACGCCGCGTGTGTTCCTGCTGACCTGGTAACAATCGCTCCTCTGATGGGCCTGCTGGGTACTGTCATGGGCATGTTGACCACCTTCAGTGGCCTCGCGGTCAGCGTCGGCGGCAAAACTGTCGATCAAATCGCCGCTGGTATTTCCGAAGCTTTGATTACCACCCAAACAGGCCTGATCATTGCCATTCCCGGCTATGTGATGGCGTCGATGATTCTTAAGCGTCGCGACCAGATGGAGGCCTTCCTCAATTCCGTGCAAGCGATCACCACCCAACTTTTTGAGAAAAAATCCAAACTTCCCTCCGATTTATGAAGCGCCGCAGAGTCTTTTCCAATGCCAATAAAAGTGAGGATATCAACATTTCCCCGCTCATCGACATGGTGTTCATTCTCCTGATTTTCTTCATCGTAACCACCGTGTTCGTCGAAGAAACCGGAGTTGAAATCACCAAACCCCAGGCTGCATCGCAGATCAATCTCGAGAAAAACAGCATTCTTATCGCCATCACCGCCAATAACAACGTTGTTTATGGCGGTCGCGATATCGGCGTCAATGGCGTGCGCGCCATCGTCCGTCGTCTTGTGACCGAGGACCCGAATATGCCGGTTATTATTCAGGCCGATGAAAACGTGCCCACCCGTCTGCTGGTTCGCGTCCTTGATGAGGCCAAGCTTGCAGGCCGTTTTCGGTCAACATTTCCACCGACAATTAAGGTTTTTTAGCATGAGTTTTCCACAGCGCCAGACCGGTTTTCAGGTTCCTCAGTCGAACCGCTACCTGATCCGGATCGTATTCGGCACAGCGATCACCACGCTGGCGATACTGGCTATTTTGCCTTTTACTCAGGTTCTTTCCGGGGATCCGCGCGATGGACGACGCTTTATTCCAATTGAGGCAGTGCTGCCCCCGCCGGAGCCACCGCCACCGGAACCACCGCCTCCCCCCCGAGGAAGATCAACGCGAAGATGTGCGTGGATCTGGATATGACGCCTCCGCCTCTTAGTCTGAGCCAGCTTGAAGCAGCTTTGAACCCTGGTATCGGTGATGGCTTGCTGCAAGCGGTTAATTTGGATGGGTTTGGCGGCGGTCCCGATGTTGGTTCAGAACTCACCATCTTTGAATTGCGCGATCTGGACAGGCAGCCCCGACGCTTGACCACCGTGCAACCACAGTTTCCTGCCGACTTTCAGGTGCGCGGATTGCGCGGCGAGGTGCGCGTGCGCATCCTCATCGACGAGCAGGGCAACGTTTCCATTCTTGAAGTGGTCGGATCCACCCATCCGGAAGCGGTCCAGCCCGTGCGCCAGGCTCTCGTCCGCTGGCGTTTCGAGCCTCCCATGCGCAACGGGCAACCAGTGCGCGCACAATACATCCAACCCATCGGTTATAATTTCTCCCAGTAATTTATCATGCGTACATTTCTTAGCTTGTTTGCTCTCGCACTGGCATTCACACCAGCTCACGGTCAGATTTTTCCGCTCAGCGAGAATCGTTGGGACAATCCTGAGTTCCGTCAGCGATTTTTAGGTTCATTCGGCGTCAATACCCGCATTGAGCCTGAACTCAGTCGCGACGAAGCCACTTTGTTTGGCGAATTGGTTGATCTTATCGGTACCAATCCCGATCAAGCCATTGCCCGCCTGCGCGCGGCTTTGACTGCTGAGTCGAGCGCGGCACTGGATTACACACTTGCCAGCTTGCTATTACAGCAAGGCGATTTGCCGGCCGCCGTGCGCAATTACCGCAATGCGATTCGCAAATTCCCCAATTTCATGCGCGCTTATCGCAACCTCGGTTTGGCTTTGGTTCAACAGGGTGAATTTGCCGATGCCATTCCCATGTTGGTCAAAGCGATCGAACTCGGCGACGGCGATGGCAACACCTTTGGCTTGCTTGGATTTTCCTACTTGAATGTCGATCGCCCCAGGTCGGCGTTGGATGCCTACCGTACGGCCTACATGTTGCGTCCCGACAGCCGCGACTGGAAGATCGGGTTGGCCCAGGCGCTTACTATGAATGGCGACCACGCGCAAGCCAGCGCAATTCTGCGCGAGATGATCGAAGCCAATCCAGCTCAAACCTCACTTTGGCTAACCCGGGTCAATTCGCTTATCTCCCTCGGGCAAGAAATGGAAGCCGCCGCTCACCTTGAGGTGCTCAGCCGAATGGAGGCCGCCAATGCCGCCTCATTGCGCCTGCTCGGTGATATTTATTTGAATGCTGCCATGCCCCAGCTCGCAGTTGCCAATTACAGCCGCGCCATGCGCGTGGATGGCGGTTTGCCCATTGGCCAGGCCCTCGGTGCCGCCCGCAACTTGCTTACATTCGCCGCTTTTGATGAAGCTGCAGAATTTGTTCAGTTGCTCGAACAAAAGTTTCAGGGGGAATTGGATGATTCGCAGCATGTCGCACTTTTGAATCTGGTCGCAGAAATTGCCCTCGCCAGAGGTGAGGATTCCGAAGCTGCAGCTACCCTCGAACGCGTGCTGCAAACTGACCCTCTCAACGGCAGAGCCTTGCTCTTGCTGGGCAATTACTACAATCGCTCCGGCAATGTCGAGGAGGCTGAATTTTTCTACCGGCGCGCTGCTACCATCGAAAGTGTTCAGGTCGATGCCTTGATCCAACATGCGCGCATGCTGGTCAGTACCCGCAATTTCGCAGGCGCCGTTCCTTTGCTCGAACGCGCGCAAAGCATCCGCCCCAACTCCAACGTCGAAGCTTACCTGACCGCTGTGCGCAGCGCCCGCGACGCTGCCCGCTGAGAACAGGTACGCTTTTTGCTTGATTTTTAACAAAAGGGTAGCTACGGCTGTCCTCGATAACCATACAAACTAACTAAGAACCATATGAAGAACCTATCATCTCGTGAGGGATCCGCCTGGCGGCGGATCTTGGCTGGTGTCCTGGTCGCAGGATTTTTAACCCAGCCCGTAGTGTCCGCTCAGGAAGTGGACGAACTGGAAACCTTTACCGTTACAGGTTCGCGTATTCCGCGTCTGGATCTTGAAGGTGTTGCTCCAGTTGTTGTCATCACCGCTCAAGATGTTCAAGCCTCCGGCTTTAACACCCTCGGTGACTACCTGCAGTCTTTGCCTGCAAACAGCGGTGCTGTCAACGCCATCACTGAAGCTGCAAGCTTCACCCGTGGTGCCACCACCCTGAACTTGCGTGGTTTGGGCGGTAACCGTTTCCTCACCCTGATCAATGGTCGCCGTGTAGCTCCCTACGCTTTGACCAATTCCAATCAGGCTCTGGTATTCGACTTCAACAGCTTGCCTCCTTCAGCGATCGAAGCCATTGACTTCCTCAAAGAAGGCGCTTCCGCTATTTACGGTTCCGACGCTGTGACTGGTGTGCTCAACATCCGTCTCCGCCGTGACTTCGAGGGCATGGATGTCGGCATGACTATCGGTAACACCGATGGCCACGACATGATGTTCCGCTCTGTCAATGCTGCTGTCGGTACTTCCTCCGGTAACACTTCCATTATGGTTGCTGCTACTTTCCAGGATTCCAACGACAGTTTCGCAAACGACTACAAGCGTTCACGCACCTCGAACTACTCTTTCCTCGGGGATCGCGGTATCGACTTGCGCAGTGCGTTCAACTTCCCAGCCAACGTGAACTTGTCCCCAGCTCAGTTGACAGCTGCCGGTCTTCCGGTGCCTACCAACGCAAACGGCGATCCAGTAGCGCAGTTCTACGCCACCATCAATCCTGAAGGTGTTGCCAATCCAACTGTTGCTGACTTCCGCCCAGGTGCCGCTAATCTGAATCGTTTCGAATTCGCACCTT
Organism: Verrucomicrobiota bacterium; assembly: GCA_021208135.1. Classification (GTDB taxonomy): domain Bacteria; phylum Verrucomicrobiota; class Verrucomicrobiia; order Opitutales; family Oceanipulchritudinaceae; genus JAJOKB01. The sequence goes on from JAJOKB010000081.1 coordinate 47,278, forward strand.
TCATTCAGCTCTATCCGAAGTACAAGTACATGTCCGTGTTCTCATCGATCCGTCATGACATCACCGACAGCCTGCATGCCTTCGCTGAATTTTCGTTCGCTTCCAACACGACCGATTATACCTTCACTCCAGCGGTTGTGAATTCCACAACCACATTCGTTCCATCCACGGGCCGCGCTTTGGTTCTGCCAGCAAACAATCCCTTCAATCCTTTTGGCGTTGAAGTGACTGACTTGCGCTACCGCACTTCCTTCCTGCCTTCCCGTACATTCCTCATCGAGACCATCGCTCCTCGTTTCCTCGTGGGCCTCGGCGGTGAGTTTTCCGGTTGGAATTGGGATTCCGGTATGATCTATTCATACAATCAGGTCACTGAAACTGCTGGCAATGCGATCCGTGCTGACGATTTGCAAAATGCTTTGGCCGGTACTACCACGGACACAGCCATCAATCCTTTCGGCCCTACACCTAATCAGGATCTGCTGAACAATCTGCTCGTTTCCTCGATTTCCACTGCCAAGGTTGAAGTTCTCAGCTTCGACTTCAATGCCAGCGGCAATATTATGGACTTCGAATTCGGCACCCTCGGTGCAGCTTTCGGTTTTGAATACCGCGAAGAAATTCTCAGCGATCGCCCTGACGCCAATTCTTATGTTGGTTCCGGTGGTGGTGATCCTTTCCGTGGCACTCGCCAAGTGGCTGCAGCTTACGCTGAATTGGGTCTTCCAGTGGGTCAAATGTTCGAATTCTCCGTTGCCGGTCGTTTCGAAGATTATTCCGATTTCGGTAGCACTGCCAAGCCAAAGTTTGGTGCCCGCTTCCGTCCTCTCGACTGGTTGATGTTCCGCGCTTCGTTCTCCAAGTCCTTCAAGGCTCCTGAACTCGGTCGTCTGTTCGCTGCTTCCCAGCAGTCCTTCAGTCAGCAGTTCGTAGATCCTAACTTCCCAGGAGAACCACCAGTACAGGTTCTCTATGTCACTGGCGGTAATCGTGATCTTCAGCCGGAAACTGGCCGCAGCATTTACCTCGGCACTGTAATCGAAGTTCCCGGTGTTCAAGGTTTGTCTTTGAGCCTCGACTACCTCGATTTCAAGATCGAAGACGTTATCGTTGACCTCCGCAGCTTCACCACCAATTTCGTTGTGACCAATCCAGGTCTCTTCCCTGGTGCTGTCGTTCGCGACCCGGGAACCGGCCGTATTACTCAGATCAACGCTTTGCCACAAAATCAGGCACTCGAGCGCTGGAAGGGTATCGATATCGGTCTCCGCTATAATTTGGAAACCAACGATATGGGTTCCTTCCGCTTTGGTTTCGATGCTACCCGCATCCTCAACACCGGTCGTGATGGTGGCGTCGGCGGTGGTTACTCAAACCGCGTTGGCTTGTATGGCACACCAAAATGGCGTGCTAACCTGAATGCAGGCTGGACCCGCGGCGATTACAGCGCTGCTGTGTTCATCGACTATATGGGCGGTTTCGATTGGGATGCTTCCGGCGATATCAGCAACAGCTCCTACATCCGCGTCAATCCTTCGGTCAGCTATAGCGGCTTCTGGGATACACGCGTGACTCTCGGCGTCAACAATGTGTTCGACAGCAATCCTCCTTCAGATGGTTTCTATATCGAAGGTTTCGACACCAGCCTGTACAATGGTATGAGCCGCTTCTGGTACTTGCGCATCGAGCGCTCGTTCTAAGATACGCTTAAAACTCATACTTTAGTATTGTTTTTAAAGCCCTCTCATTGCGAGAGGGCTTTTTTCTTGCCTGCATCTGGAAGTGAGGCTTTGTTTTCTCTATGCGTATTCAATCTTTTGCTTCTGTTTTTCGCTTGTGTATTGTTAAATTGTTACTGCTGGTGTTGTTCACCAGTGCGGTCAATGCGCGGGTTATTCCTGCCGAAGACTTTTTTCGCACACCGCAATTCCGCGACTTTACGATTTCTCCTGACGGCAATTCCATCGCTATGATAGGTGAGTGGAACAGTCGCCAAAACTTGTTTGTTTTTGATCTGGCCACACGTGAGGGTCGCAGAATAACCAGTTACCGCCGCAATAATGTGCTCGGTGTCACTTGGGCAAACAATGAACGTATTTTGTACTTCATGGACGACGATGGTAACGAGTCCTTAGGTATTTTTGCGGTAAATCGGGACGGTTCCCGGCCTCGTGTCCTCGTTCGTCCATTCAGCGGACGTCCTCAAGGTGTGGGGGCCTTTCGCCGTACTGTTATAATCGACCGTTTGGTTAACGAGCCGAATCATGTTTTGGTAACCAACAATGATCGCCATCTCGAATATCCGGATGTGTTCCGGATGAATATTAATACTGGCGATATGAGCATCGTGCTTCGCAATCCAGGCGATGTTCTTGGTTGGTCGACCGACTGGGATGGAGTCATTCGCTTCGCAGCTTTTTCAGACAGAAATAGCGGTGTTTCCGGAGTACGCTATCGCGCAAGTGCGGACAGTGATTGGATTGAATTAGCCACCTTTGGCGATGATGCTCCTTCCTGGAGCCCGCTGGGCTTTTCCCAGGATGGCAAAAGTCTGATCGTCAGATCCAATATGGATTCCGATCTGGCGGGGGATTTATCTGTTCGATTTGGAATCAAAAACTATCGGTGAGCGTGTTTTTGGGCACGATAAGGTGGACGTTGGTTCGGTACTGTTCTCACGCCGCGTGCGCGCTCCTGTAGGCGTTATCGCCGATGTTGACAGGCCTGAGGTTACCTGGTGGTCGGAAGAAAGAAGGGATATTCAAACAATCCTCGATCGCGCCTTGCCCGATACGTTTAATTTTCCCGTCAGTGTCAGTGAAGATGAAACACGGATGATTATCGCTTCTTCCAGTGAGCGCCAATCCAGTAAGTTTCACTTGCTCGATTTTCGCGGAGGTTCTTTGCAGTTGATTCCCTTGGGCGAAAGCCGACCCTGGTTAAGACCCGAAGAAATGGCTCCTGCCAGCGTTTATTGGATCAATGCCCGCGATGGCAAAAGGATGCAGGTTTTCCTGACAGTGCCCCGTGATCGTAAAGAGGGTGAACGGGTGCCCTTGCTGGTGCTGCCTCACGGCGGTCCTTGGGCACGCGATTCCTGGGGTTTTGATCCCGAGGTACAATTTTTTGCCAACCGGGGTATGGCAGTCCTGCAGGTTAATTTCGTGGATCAACCGGCTTCGGGCGTCAACATCTGATGGCCAGTTTCCGCAACTGGGGTACCAGTATGCAGGATGATATTATTGACGCTCTGGACTGGGCCATCGAACAGGGCTACGCAGATCCTGACCGAGTCGGTATTTACGGTGCCAGCTATGGTGGCTAACACTGCTATGATGCAGGTTATTTTGCATCCCGACAGATATCGCTTTGCGGTTAACTATTTGGGTCCGACAGATCTCATTGATCTGGTTAATCTTCAGCGCAGTCGTCAACAACGCGAGGCTTTCGAAACCTTGAAACGTTGGATCGGAGATCCTTCTGCCGATAGGGAAATGCTTGAGTTCGCATCGCCTGTATTGCGTTCTTCAGAAATCACTGTTCCGGTGTTTCTTTCGTACGGTGTTTTTGACCCGCGTGTGCCGATTGAACACGGCCGTCGCATGCGCACCGCATTGCGTCGCGATGGCGTTGAGCACGTATGGATGGCCAAGGCCAATGAAGGTCACGGCTTTCGCAACGAAGAAAATGTCCTCGAATTCTATCGCGCTGTAGAACAATTTATCAAACGGCATATGCCATTGAACTGATGAAACAACTCTGGGCTTTCATTTTAGTTTCGATTCCAATTATCAGTTTAAGCTCTCTCCATGCCGATGAAGCTGCGGACGCTTTGCTGGCAAAGATGGGTCCGGAAGTTTATCATGCCAGTGGCATGCATCGATTGTCTCCGGAAGAACGGGCAGCATTGGCCACGTGGATGGGGGCAATGGTTGAAATCGAACGCGAGCGGGCTAAGGATGAGGCTTTGCCCTCCGGAGAACCGTCTTTCGGCCTGGAACATGTTACCGAACGCATTGGCAGCTTGTTTCGTAATTCCCCTGATCGAATAGAGTCCCGTATAATAGGCGAATTTCGCGGCTGGAATGGCAATACCGTTTTCAGACTCGAAAATGGACAAGTATGGCGCCAGTCAGCGCCGGGAACTTTCTTCTATCGCACCGAAAATCCCGTAGTCTATATCCGGCGAGCCATGCTGGGTTCTTATTTGCTGCAGATTGAAGGCAAGAACAGCTCTGTGCGCGTGCGCAGGATCGAATGATTGAAGTTGTATCCATCTCAAGGAATACTTGTTTGAGCCAAGCCCTTGGGCCATCGCTGCAAGTAAGAGTAGGGGAGCGATAAGGGTGGCATTTGCCAGCCTACAGCAACCATCTGAACCACGCAATCACGCCCAAGGCCGCCACGGCGCATAGTGCAGTCACCGCCACTGTGAACAGATCTGTTGATCGCGGCTGCTGCCGAAGCGTTTTCGGCAGTAATTTCACCTGTTCACACGGTTGTTTGATGCGTCGCAACTGGCCTGTTAGATCCTGTGGTTGTGGCATGATCCTGAAAAAAGAATTGGTAATAGATCGAATTAACTTGATTCAAAGGTTGACGCACCCAATCTGCGCGTGCAAGAAAATCATCTTTTGTCGCGTAGTGTCAAACCACAGCGCTTTATGAATTTGTCTCGAAACCTCATTCTCATCTCCAGTATTTTGCTTTTAGCCACCAACTCAGCGTTGGCGGTCTCTCCCAGTGCCTACACGCTCAGTGGAGAGGGCGGATTTTTTGGACTTCCCATTACCAATGCCATGATCACCAGTTGGGTGATCTCTCTGGTCATCATTCTGGTGGTGCGCCTTATGGTTGGCAAAGCCAGTATCATTCCCGGGCGGGGACAAGCGGTGATCGAAGATATTCTGACCGGCATCCGCGAAATTCTCGCTCCTATTGTCGGCAATAAAATGATCGGCCTTACATTCCCGTTTTTGATTAGTTTCTTCTTTTTTTATTCTGATCCATAATTGGAGTGGCATGTTGCCCGGTGTAGGGGCATTCGGCTACTATGATGCCGATGGCAACCTCAAATACTGGCTGCGTCCGGCAAATTCCGATCTCAACATGACTTTAGCACTGGCACTGACAGCAGCTGTTGTCGGTTGGGGTTACTTCGTTTTGCGTTACGCCGGATTTAAGGTTCTGCTCAAGGATTTGTTTGGCAACAAAGCCAATCCCGCCGATATGCCCAAGATCATTTACCTGGGGTTGTTCCCCATTTTCTTCTTCGTAGGCCTCATTGAGGTGGTGTCTATCATCTTTCGTCCCGTCTCCTTGTCCTTCCGCCTCTTTGGCAATATTTTCGGTGGCGAAAACCTGCTGATGAATATGACCGGCCTCTTTGGCTATCTGATTCCTATCCCCGTTTATTTCCTGGAACTGCTCATCGGCTTGGTTCAGGCCCTGGTATTCACCTTGTTGACGGCAGTTTACATCGGCTTGATCTGCAATCATGGCGATGACCATGACCACGAGCACGCTCACTGATTTTATGATTTTCTTATTCCGCACCGGACCCATGCCAGTGGCACCAACGCTCCACACCGATGCGTGGGCGGTCGGAACGAAACAACCACAACCAAGTAAAACAAACGTATCATGACAATCGAACTCCTCGCCGCTATTGAAGGCAATATTCACCACGCCCTGCAGGGCTCTATCGGCTGCTTGGCCGCTGCTCTTGCAGTAGGTATGATTGGCACCAAGGCCGTCGAAGCCGTTGGCCGCAACCCCGGTGCATCCGGTAAGGTTCTGGTCCAGTCCATCATTGGTATGGCTCTCGCCGAAGCGGTGGCATTCTACGCCTTGTTCCTCGGACGTTAACCTGATTTTCCAGAGCGCCCCGACACCTTTGCGGTGTCGGGGCAGTCTGTTTTTCCGCTTCCAGCCAACCCTGATTTAGCAAACTTTTATGTTCGACCTTCTGTTTCTGGCAGCCGCTACACCCGAAAGCACCGGCAATCCCATCATTGATCTGGCCAACACTTTCGGTGTGGATTGGCGCATTATTTTGGCTCAAATCGTCAACTTCGCATTAGTTGCCTATTTGCTGTGGCGCTTTGCGTTCAAGCGGGTAATGGCTTCCATGGAGGAACGTCAAAAGCAAATTGCTGACGGTTTGCGTTTCGCCGACGAATCCAAGCTACAGCTCGCCGAGGCTGAAAAGACCAAGGCCGAAATCATTCGCGCAGCCCAGGCAGAAGGGCAGGAAATCTTGCGCGAAGTCAAAGAAAAGGCTCAGGCCTTTCACGATCAGCAAACCAAGGAAACTTCGCAAAAGGTCGAAGAAATGCTTCAACGCGGACGTGAAGCCAATGAACTGGAGCGCCAGAAAATGCTAAGCGAAGTTCGTCGCGAGATCGCAAGTCTCGTCGTTCTGACCTCCGCCAAGGTCTTGCGCAGCGAATTGCAGGATGTGCAGAAACAGCGCATCAACGAGGCAGCAGCAGCTGAAATTGCGCGTTCCAACTAGTCCTCCAATGCCTGCCCAAAATTTGCCAACCAAAGAGCGAAGGCTCGCCAAATTACTGGCTCAACTGGCCGTAAGTCAGGACCAAACTGAAAGAGCCGGTTTCAGTTCACAATTGGCTGCTATTCACGGTAGCATCCCAGCCACCCGCCGCCGGGACTTCTTGAAAGCAGTGCGTAGCGAGTCTATTCGCGCTTGGCGTCGTCAACAGTTGGTCATAGAGCATGCCGGACCGTTGGCTTCCGCCGCTGCCGACGACATCAAATCCTATTTTGAAAGCGAGTTTAAGCGTACTTTACGCGTTGATCAGGTCGAAAATTCAGAGCTTATTGCGGGATTGCGCGTTCGGCTCGACGATCTGACCTTTGACTCCAGTGTTGCGGGACATCTGCAGCGCCTCGCCCAAACGATTGATTAACCCCTGACAGTTTTTATATTACCATGAGTTCCATTCTTGCCCAGATCGAAAAAGAAATCGCCGGTCTCGATACTAAAGTCGCCCGTTCCAATACCGGTACGGTTGTCTCGGTTGCTGACGGCGTAGCCAAGGTCGAAGGACTGTCCGAAGTCATGCTCAATGAGATGGTGGAGTTTCCCGGCGGCATAACCGGTATCGCCCTCAATCTCGAAGAAGACGCCGTCGGGGTAGTTTGCCTCGGAGACACGGCCCAGCTCAAGCAGGGTGACGAGGTAAGGACTACTGGCAAGCTGCTGTCAGTTCCTGTCGGCAAAGGCCTTCTCGGGCGCGTTGTCGATGCTCTGGGTAATCCTGTTGATGGTAAAGGTCCAATCAAGTCGGACGAATTTTATCCGGTTGAAAAAATCGCACCAGGAATTATCCCGCGCAAATCGGTCGATCAACCTTTGCAGACTGGAATTATGGCGATTGACGCTATGATCCCCATCGGACGTGGACAACGGGAACTTATCATTGGCGATCGCGGTACCGGTAAAACCACGATTGCGATCGACACCATTATCAACCAGGCCAACATCAATCGCCAAGGTCTGGCACAGGGCGATCCTTCATTTCGTCCGGTCTACAGTATTTACGTTGCGGTCGGACAGAAGAATTCCACATTGGCACGCACCATCAATGCTTTGGAGAAAGCCGGTGCCTTGGAATACTGTACTATTGTTTCCGCACCCGCTGCCGATAATCCCGCCAACCAATATTTGGCTCCCTTTTCCGGCTGCGCGATGGGTGAGTTTTTCATGAACAATGGCATGGATGCCTTGATTGTGTATGATGATCTATCCAAGCACGCGGTCGCCTATCGTCAAATCTCTCTTGTTCTCAAGCGTCCTGCAGGTCGTGAGGCCTATCCCGGTGACGTATTCTATTTGCACAGTCGCCTGCTGGAACGTTCTGCCCGTTTAAACGCGGATAACGGTAACGGTTCACTCACTGCGCTCCCGATCATTGAAACTCAAGCTGGCGACGTGTCCGCCTACATTCCGACCAATGTGATTTCAATCACCGATGGTCAGGTCTTTTTGGAAACGGACTTGTTCAATCAAGGTATTCGTCCGGCTGTCAATGTGGGCCTTTCGGTATCCCGTGTAGGCTCAGCTGCACAAATCAAAGCCATGAAGCAGGTGGCCGGCCGCATCAAGGGCGAGTTGGCAAACTACCGCGAGTTGGCCGCTTTCGCTCAGTTTGGCTCTGACCTTGATGCACGTACCAAGCAGATTTTGGATCGCGGTTCCCGTTTGGTTCAAATGTTTAAACAGCCCGCCTATGCTCCCAAGGGCGCAGAAATCCAGTCGGCTCTGCTTTGGTCCATCAACAATGGCTTCTTCGCTGACATTGACGAAAAGGACATCACCGCAGCCGCTTCTTCCCTGCAAGAGTTTTTGGAGACCGGGCACCGCGATTTGCTGGACAGCATCGTCAAGGAAAAGAAGTTGTCCCCGGAAATTGAAGCCGGCCTTAAAAAGGCGGTCGAGGTCTGGAAAAATCAGCGCAAAAGCGCTTAACCTTTACTTGAGCCGTGCCTAACACTCGCGATATTCGCAATCGGATCAAGGGGGTCAAAAATACCGCCAAGATCACCCGGGCCATGCAGTTGGTCGCCTCTTCCAAAATGAAGAAGGCACAGGATCAAGCCATGCAAGGGCGTCCCTACGCCATACAAATGGCCAAGCTCCTTTTCGCCTTGGGTCAGAAGGTCGATCTGGAAAAGTTTTCCCACCCGTTTCTCGAACCCCGCACCGTCAAGAAGCGCGGCGTTTTGGTCATTTCTACCGATCGCGGCCTTTGCGGTCCATTAAATGCCAATTTATTCCGCGAATTGGCCAACATCGACCGCCACAACAGTGTCTTTTACTGCATCGGACGTAAGGGTCGGCAATTTGTCGCTCGCACTGCCCGCAATCTCGGGGCTGATTTTTCCGTCAGTGAAAGCCCTCGCTTTCGCGAGATCCGCCCAATTGCTGAGTATTTGATCGGTGAATATACCTCTGGCAATATCGATTCAATGGAGATTTTGTACCCACGGTTTCGCAACACCTTGGTGCAAGTTCCCACTTTGGTATCACTGCTTCCACTCAACAATTTTATGGAGTTCGTTGCCAGAGAGTTGGCCTCTGCCTGTCAATCTCTCAATGTCGATGTGCGCGAGTTTCTGTTTGAACCCGATCCAGAAACTATCCTCAACGACCTGTTGCCATTGTTCCTCAAGCGCCAACTCTATCAGCTGCTGCTGGAAGCGCGTGCATCCGAACACAGTGCACGCATGGTGGCCATGAAGGCTGCAACAGACAACGCCAAAAAGTTGTCCGATTCTTTAACTTTGCAATACAACAAAGCCCGACAGGCAGGCATTACCCAGGAAATTCTGGAGATTACCGCTGCTGCCCTTAACTAAAAACCCAATTTGCATCACCCATCATGAGTCAGAACACAGGAAAAATCGTACAAGTCCTCGGCGCGGTCGTGGACGTTCAATTCGATTCCAAGCAGGTTCCCGCCATTTATCAAGCGCTTGAAATCACCTACTCTTTGCGAGGAAACGAGGTCAAACTAACCTTGGAGGTTCAGCAACACTTGGGCGATGGTTTGGTGCGCACTGTAGCTATGTCCACTTCCGAGGGCTTGGTTCGCGGAATGAAGGTGGTGGATACCGGCGGTCCAATCACCGTTCCTGTCGGCGAGGGTGTACTCGGTCGAATCTTTAATGTGACCGGAGATCCAGTGGATGAACGGGGTCCGGTTTCCTTCCAAAAGCGTTATCCCATCCACCGCAACCCTCCTTCTTTGGTTGATCAAAGTACCGAGGCTGAAATCCTGGTCACCGGCATTAAGGTCATTGATTTGATTTGCCCATTCACCAAGGGTGGTAAAGTGGGGGCCTTCGGCGGCGCCGGTGTTGGTAAAACTGTTGTTATCATGGAATTGATCAACAACATCGCCAAAAGTTATGGTGGTTTTTCCATTTTCTGCGGTGTGGGTGAGCGTTCCCGGGAGGGCAACGATTTGTACCATGAAATGTCGGATGCCGGTGTTATTGACCAAAACAATATCGAAAATTCCAAGGTGGCCTTGGTTTATGGCCAAATGAATGAGCCTCCCGGCGCTCGTATGCGCGTCGGTCTCAGCGGCTTGGCTATGGCTGAGTATTTCCGCGATGAAAAGAATCTGGATGTTCTGTTGTTTGTGGACAACATTTTCCGTTTCTCCCAGGCAGGCTCTGAGGTGTCTGCTTTGCTGGGCCGCTCTCCTTCCGCAGTAGGCTACCAACCCACTCTCGCTCAGGAAATGGGTATCCTTCAGGAGCGTATCACTTCCACCAAGAATGGATCGATCACTTCGTTCCAGGCTGTGTATGTTCCCGCCGACGACTTGACTGACCCCGCTCCCGCCAACACTTTCGCGCACTTGGACTCCACCATTGTGCTTGAACGGCGCATCGCGGAATTAGGCATCTATCCAGCCGTGGATCCGCTTTCCTCCACTTCCAAGGCATTGGATCCAGCTATTGTTGGTGACGATCACTTCCAGGTGGCCCGCGGTGTCCAAGGTGTGTTGCAACGCTACAAAGACTTGCAAGACATCATCGCAATTTTGGGTATTGATGAGCTGTCTCCCGAGGACAAGCTGATCGTGTTCAGAGCGCGCAAGATCCAAAAGTTCCTCTCGCAGCCCTTCAATGTCGCCGAAGTCTTTACCGGCATTCAGGGTAAGATCGTCACTCTTGAAGAAACCATCAAGGGCTTTAAGATGATTCTCGATGGTCAGGTCGATCATATTGATGAAAATGACTTTGCCTACAAGGGTGGTATCGATGAGGTTATCGCCGCTCATGAGAGCCACAAGGCTTGATTGTTTTCGATCAACCCTGAATTATCTTCCTGATGCCTCTGGACCTGACTATTGTAACTCCCGAAAAATGTGTTCTTCAGGAATCTGTTGAACACGTGGTTTTACCCACCCAACACGCAGGCGAAATTGATGTCCTTCCTGGGCACTTGCCTCTGGTAACTGTTATTGAACCCGGAGAACTACGGTACCATAAAGACGGTAAGGCTGTGTCTGTCGCCATAGACAAGGGCTTTATCGAGGTCTCCAACGATTGCGTGGCCGTGCTCACCGAAGCCGCCCTGGAGGTCGATAATGTCGATGCATCCTTCCTCGACAATGCTAAATCCCGCGCTGAGGCCGCTCTGGCTGAAGCACGCTCCCGCAATGAAGATCCCGCAGTTTTGGAGGAACTCGAATTAAAAGCTCGCTTTGCTGTCTTGCAAAAAATTATTGCGGATAAAAAAGGTAGGGTTTAATTCTGGTTTATGCAAAATGTACTTATTGTAGAGGATGAAGTCCTCTTAAGGGATCTGCTCTGCGATTTGATCAGTAATCAACCTGATCTCAATGTCATCGCTACCACTGGAGACGGCTCTGAGGGCTGCCGCATGTGCCTTCAGCTCAAACCAGATATTCTAGTCTGCGATATTCAACTCCCCGGTCTCAACGGCATTGAGATCTTGCAACGTGTCAAATCAGAATTGCCAGATACCAAGGTTCTAGCCCTCAGCGGTGTCTTCAATATCGCCCGTATTAAACGCGTGCTCATGGCCAAGCCGGACGGTATTGTGGAAAAGGCCAGTGGCCTCGCCGTCATGGAAAAGGCCTTGCACGCCGTTGCCTCAGGTCACGTCTTCTACAGTCCGGAAATCATTCGCAAAATGCCCGAACTTCTTTCGGCCAGCGAACACGATGGCGATCTCGAAAGCCTCACACCTCGCGAACGCGAAGTCCTCCAACTCATAGCAGAGGGCAATACTACCAAGGAAATCGCCGACAAATTGGGTATCAGTGTGCGCACGCCGATGTTCATCGTTCTAACATTATGAACAAACTCAAGGTGCATAATGTCGCCGGCCTCACTCGCATGGCCATCTCCTTCGGCCTCGTTCAGGTCGCCGGTTCCATCTGATTGCTCTCCTTGTCCTCTTCCCATTTTCAGCCACGCGGCTTGATTCCGGTGAAGCTAATCCAGAAAAAGTTATAATTTTTCGCTTGACCTCTGGCGACTGATTGCGCTTATCATGCGGTCGTTATGATTAGTAAAAATTATTTCCGTGTTATTTTAGCTGGTTTAGCAGCTTGGCTGCTGGCCGGAAGCATCGCGCAGGCGACAGTGTTGTTGGGCTGGGACACTCAAGGGGTGCTGGATCCGAAGGCTGCTAGTTTTGCAGTGGACTTTGTGGAGGAGGGGATTGTCGTGAGTTCGTTGGTTCGTGGTCCTGGATTGGGGACGACAGGAACAGCTGCGGCGAACACATTTTTTGCTTCCGGGTTTAATGTGTCTGAGCTATCCGAAGCGATGCTTGGCGGACATTGGTGGGAGTTTGGACTGACTGTGGATAATACGCTTAGCTTGGATCTGTCAGCATTAGGCGTTAACATCCGTAGATCTGGTAATGGTCCTGATAGCTGGCAATGGGGAGTCTCAGTGGGTGAGGGGGCTTTTGAGCTGATTGGGTTGCCCATGAATTCGGTCACGTCTGCAGGCAACGGTGAAGCGCTGGCAACATTGGATTTGAGCCAGATATCGTTTTTGCAAGAGTTAACGGATACCTCGCTAACGTTCCGACTATATGGTTGGGGAGGAACCACAGCTGCTGGAACGGGGTCGATAGGGCGGTTGGATGGCTACGATTTGTGGGTGTCGGGTATCGCAACTCCTGCTCCAATTCCTGAGCCCTCGACCATGGTTGCATTGATGGGGCTGGCGGTACTGGTCCTGACGTGCGTTAGAAAGCGCTGCCGGGTTTAGTTGGAGTAGTAATTGGGAACCTGAATTGCCAATAGAGCTGGTAGTGCTCTGTTGCCATTCAGGTTTCTCCCTATCCATTCATAAGGTCATTAGCGCCACTCATGGAGGAAGGAAAAAGCATTTTTTATAGAAGGGCTTATTTTGGTTTTGAATAACTCAACCAGAATAACCTATGAAAAAACTTCGTTCGCTTCTTCTCTGCTCCGCGGCACTTTCTTTGCCGCTGTCCACACACGCTGGTGCATTCAGCGATCTCGTTTCCGATGGGGAAAACTTCTCCAACTGGATTGGCACCTTCACCTTTTTGAGTGATTTCACCGATGGGCAAGGTTTCATCAATCACGCTGAACACGGTGCCTTGTTTGTAGTGGCTACCGATGAGGATGTGTGGCTTTACGACTGGAATATTGCTGCCATCGACGGCTTGTCAGGATGGATATTTACCAACCGTTTTGTATATCCCTACTTTTTTGTGCAAGATCTGCCAGCAGAGTGGGTCATCTATGTCGATGGTGTGCCCGGCCCCCGCGAGACATCGCGCATATTTGTTGAGCTCGGCACCGGCAATGTCGTCTTATTGCCCAAATTCACGACTCGCAACCTAGCTGAAGTAGCTATTGCAGCAGGTGATTTCAATACGCTCGTAACGGCATTAACCATTACCGAATTGGCTGGCGTAGTTGCTGAAGGAGGTCCTTTTACCGTCTTCGCACCGACCGATGCCGCCTTCGGTTTGTTGGATGAAGCCTTGTTGACTGCTTTGACTACAACCGAGACCGACACACTCGCAAACATTCTGTTGTACCATGTTGTCGACGGAGTGGTAACCAGTGAGGACCTGCTGTTTGATCCAATGTCAATATTCCGCGGTCAGCAATTGGACTTTTATTTGCCGACGCTCGCAGGTACTGAATTGTTTGTGCAAACGACTCCGATGGGGGTATTGATCAACGGTACTCCGGTATTAGCTCCTGATATCCGGGCCGCCAACGGTGTTATCCATGTTATTGGAGAAGTTCTGTTGCCACCTGGTACAGTAGTAGACTTGGCTATCAGCAATGGATTCTCGACGTTAGTTGATCTTGTTGTAGCCGCAGATTTGGCCGGTGTATTGTCTGGCGAAGGGCCATTCACTGTATTTGCACCCACCAATGAAGCTTTTGCTGCCTTAGATCCTGAGACCGTGGCCTTTTTGTTGTCCGAAGAAGGTATTCCTACCCTGGCTAACATTTTGACCTATCACGTAGTACCAGGTAAAATATTTGCCTCCGAGGTACCCGTGGATGTTGATGTGTTTACCGTCAATGGTGCTCCAGTGGTATTCTCTTCCGGGGACTCCGGCCTGCAGATCAATGGAGTTAACATTATTGCCACCAACGTTCTCGGCAGTAACGGTATCATCCATGTAATCGATGGTGTGATTCTGCCACCCGCTGAGTAACATTGATACTTGCCAAAGCGGCATATTCATTCCAGTGTGAAGGGTTTATGGAATCAATGCCCTTCACACTCAGCATAGACCAAGCCAAGGTCATTCGCAGCCAACATGGCACTCCTGTTTATGTTTACAGTGAGGCCGCCCTCAGGGCAAGAGCAGCGGAGGCCTTGGCTTTCCCGCATAGTTTCGGCTTGACTGTGCGTTATGCTATGAAGGCCGCACCCTCAGCCTTCATTCTCCGACTTTTTCACAACCTGGGTCTGCACTTCGATGCGAGCAGTGGATATGAGGTCCGTCGGCTTCTTATGTTGGGTATTCCTGGGGATCGGATTTCGCTCTCGACCCAAGAGTTGCCAGAGGATTTTCCTGAATTGTACAAGCTGGGCGTGAGTGTCAATGCATGCTCCCTTCATCAGTTGGAGCGGTTTGGCAAGGCGCTACCCGGTGGTCGCGTCGGTTTGCGTTTCAATCCCGGCCAAGGTAGCGGCGGCACAAATCGGACAAATGTCGGTGGTGTCGCTTCCTCATTTGGAATTTGGCATGAATATGCCGCTACTGCGCAGGAGATAGTGCAAAAATACCAACTGCAGGTCTTCAGAATTCATACCCATATTGGCTCTGGCAGCGATCCGGCGGTGTGGCTTAAAGTTGCCTTGCTGAGTCTGAATATGGTGCGCTTGTTTCCGGATGTGACCGTTCTCAACATGGGTGGTGGTTACAAAGTGGCTCGTATGCCCGGCGAAAAGAGTACTGATTTGCAAACAGTGGGTGCTCCGGTGCGCGACAGTATCGCTGATTTCGCCAGCGAGACCGGACGCAAGTTACATTTTGAGATTGAACCAGGGACTTATTTGTTGGCGACCTCGGCTGGCGTTTTAAGCACCATTCAGGATATGGCTGATACCGGTCCTCAGGGCTATGCTTTCGTCAAGCTCGATACAGGTATGACAGAAATTCTTCGCCCTTCTCTCTATGGGGCTCAACATCCTATCGAGGTTTTTAGTAGTCTGCCAAACACTCGCACGCGCGATTACATTGTTGTTGGCCATTGTTGCGAATCAGGCGATATCTTGACTCCTGCTCCAGGCGATCCCGAGATGCTCGCACCGCGTTCATTACCCGAACCCGCAATTGGCGATCTTTGCTGGATTGGTGGGGCCGGTGCTTACTGTGCTGCCATGCCAGCCAAAAATTATA
Organism: Verrucomicrobiota bacterium; assembly: GCA_021208135.1. Taxonomy (GTDB): domain Bacteria; phylum Verrucomicrobiota; class Verrucomicrobiia; order Opitutales; family Oceanipulchritudinaceae; genus JAJOKB01. The sequence goes on from JAJOKB010000081.1 coordinate 62,705, forward strand.
ATTCCTTCCCTGAAGCTGCTGAAGTTGTCCTCCTGCAAAGCGGTGCAACCAAACTGATCAGGCGAAGGCAGTCTTTGCAGCAGATCATGCAAAACGAAATTTTGGATTGAAGCCTGCAGAATCCTAAAGGCTTCTTTTTCAGAGCCTTTCAACTATGCGACCAAGGTTAGTATTCGCGCCCCGACGGGATATGCTACATTAGTTGGCATGACCCTGAAAATACCCTTTATTTGCCTGCTCTTGGCTGCTTGTGGATGTGTTACTGAGTTGTCAGCGCGCACAGTCTATCAATTACAAGTCTCTACTGATGCCGTCGGTGCCACGCCAGAGGTTTTGGGCTACAATATCGGCCATACGGTGCCGACCAGCAATACCTTTGACTGGTTGCGTTACACGGAAGTCAATGGATTCAGATTATGGTCGTCACCAGTGCATATTGAACCCACCGACGACACGGGTGTGTGGGGTGATGGCGTTCATGATCGCGAGAGTTTCCTCCAACGTCGCAGTGCGCTCAGGGCTGATCCCTTGAATCATGAGTTCATCAATTGGCCTATGTTTGAGCGTAATTTCGCTTCCGTTATGGATGGCACCAACCGGTTCAGTGTCGAAGAGACTTTGCGGTTTGCGCAGGAAAATAACATAACGCCATTGGTGATGATTCATCGTGGAGTAGGGCGGTTTCCCTTCAGAGACACAGCCAGTTCGGTGGATTGGGCATCCCGCTGGGAAACATGGCAGCATTTCTACGCTCAGGTGTTTTGGATGGCCAGGCACTTCGATGTTGAGCGGTTTCAAGTATACAATGAACCCGACCACATCATCAACATCCGCATGTCTCAGGAAGAGTATTTGGAACGTATGAAAATCAGTTCGGATGCTGTTCAGGCCGCGATTGCTGACGTCAATAAGATGTATGGGAAAAATCTTACCCCCCGGATCAGTGCACCGGTGACTGTTGCCGCAGTGACTATGTTTCATCCCCGACCTGGGCGCGAGGGCCCGGATCAGCGTGCCGCTGTTCGCGGCTGGGGTGAACTGTCCATGGAACATCGCAGAAAACCTTTTTTCGATGATGTCAGTGATGATTTCACCAATTTTCAAGTTTATGCCTATCAACAATATGGTCCGACAGGCCCCAGGTATGGCGAGCAGTATCAAGAAATGCGGCAGTTGGTGAAGTCAGCCAACAATGATGAACCGTTGCCGGTCATTATTACTGAGTTTAACGTCCTTGCGAATTACATGTTCAGACGTACTGAGGATACCATGCATACCCCCGGCCGCGCTTCCCGGCTCGGCAGCATTCTGATCAATTTGATCAACGAGCAACCTGATGAACTGTATGTGTTTAAGTTTGGACAGACGATGCACGCCACTGAAAGCTATCTCGCTAAAAATGGTAATTTCTGGCAGGACAATGACCAATATCCGTTTCATACCGGGGGTAGCACCCGTGGTGCCGAGGTCTATCGGTTGATAATGCGGGCATTTCAGCGTGATAGGCAACTGTTGCAGCAGCCGGTGTGGCAAGGTGCCGTGCCCTCGGATACTTGGGTCGGTGCAAGCCACGACCCTGCAACTGACATGTTTCATCTGTTCATGGTCACTGAACGGGCAACTGAGGCGACTGCAATGCAACTGGATCTCAGTCCATGGGGTATCCAAACTCCGGGCGTGGCAATTTTGGAGGAGGTAAGTAAGGTGAGACATGGGTCAGTTCGCACATTGTTGCGCATCCCTGAAGATGGGAAACTCAATCTTGAGCTTTCGCCGGAGACTACCTGGCATTTGATTGTGCCACGAAATGCATTCGGTTTTTCGATGGTGCCGGTCGCTCAGGATGCATACGTGCAGGCAGGCCGCAGCAATAACCGCAATTTTGGCGATGAACGTGTCCTGAAGATAAGGGGACACTCCTCACGTGCCGACCAGCGGCAGGCCGCCTATTTGAAATTCGATTTGGATGACGTGCCCCGACAAATGCCCCGCCGTGTGTTATTGCGTCTGCACACCAGGGCGACTGCCGAGGGAGAAGCTTTGCCTGCTCATGTCTATGGCCTTATTCAAGCACCGTGGACCGAGGGCACCATTACTTCGGCAAATGCCCCTTTGCTACGGCTGCACGGGGGTAATATGCGGCATATCAGTGATAACCGTGTTGATGGAGCTGGCAGTCAGGCTTTCATTCAAGGCACCGTAACCGCAGTGCATACTCCTCAGGACCAATTTATTGATGTCACCGATTACGTTCGTGCGGTCATCAATGACACCACCCAAGCCAACTTTCTTATCACTCAGGAGGTACGCTACTCCGGCGAGTTGATTTATCGCGGCGGTATGGAAATTGTCAGTCGTGAGGGAAATCCTGCTCACGCTCCACAGTTGTTGTTCTTGTACTAAACTTTCAACACGGAAGGGGGTGTGGATCGGCCTGCTGCAATGCTGCGCGGCTAATTGCATTCTGTACGGTGCTTGGCCGTCGCGTGGCAAAGATCGTTCGCTAAAGAATGTATTGCAGCCTCGGAGAGTGACCGGATTCCCTCAAGTCCTGATGATCTTTCGGTATAAATGGCATCGATGGACGCCTTACGGTGCTGCCCGGGTTCCAGGTGCCTTCCAATGAAACCATGGAGGGATTTTCAGGAATGCCTTTTTCGGTATGTTCGATCATCGAAATAACCATCTGCACCGCTTTGGATCCAATTGATTTCCCGTTTTCAAAAATGCCCGACACTCTATGCCCCATCCGTGGGCAAGCCACGCTGATCAATTGGACATCTGCCGGGATCTTCACTCCGGTAGACTCCAGCCAATTGCCCACCGAAGAGCCAAATGGACCTATAATGACCTCTGGTTTGTATGTATTGTACCAAGCCTTTACCGTCTCCAGCTTCCATTCATTCACCCCCGCAATCAGTGGTTCAATGTCGGTATCCATACCCAGTTCAATACGCTTGGCAAGATAGGCCCCCAACCAGCGGTGCTGCAGGCGAACCGTGTGAACCTTCTGCACCGCGAATCCCACCCGTTTGACCCCCATGTTGTGGCAATAGTCCATCACACGTACTGTCGAAAGAAAGTGGTTGTTGGTGACCCGGTGGAGCAGCGGAGAGTGAATGCTGTGACCGATCGCCACCGGAGAAAATAAATCCCAGTCCATCTCAACATGGGAATCCATTTCATCACAGGGGCCTAGAATGATGCCTTGAATACCCCGATGATACAAGATTTGGCTCAGCCGTTTGGCTGACATTTCAGGGTCCTTGCGCCAAAAAACTTCGATACGATAGCCTCGATCCTGCGCCATCTGGCAACAGCCATCATAAAAATCCAGCAAAACCTCCCGCTTGCGCCACCCATCGCGTTCCGCGTGCGAGGTCACGAATCCGATAACCGGACTGGTCTGCGGCATCTTGCGCACTCTCCGGCTACGCATCAATGTGGACAAATATGGGTTGTGGCGATAGCCGAGCTTCTCTGCTGCCTCCAGGATTTTCTGTCTGGTTTCCGGGCGAATCTTGGCGCTGTCTTGCAGCGCCAATGACACAGTGGATACATGCACGCCGACTTGGGCCGCAATATCCTTCATCGAAACATAGGAATGATCACTCATGAGTGGGGTACAGGGTACAATAGATAGAGTGTCTTGAACAAAATATCAAACTATTCGTCTAGGGTTTTCTGCTCAATAGATCCCATGGACCGCTGATTGAGGTTCTTCCGGGCTCATCCGGAAGAGATATTCGCCTACAATTGCGTCACTTCCAGCTGCGCACTGGCCTTGCGCTTGCCAAACACCAATTCTGCTGCAACACGCAGGTGTTCTTTGCCGGACGGACAAAAGGACACTATAGCCGTGTCTATGAAATCCGGTACCCCAAATTTGCGATAAGGCGTGTTGCTGATCACAATCAGTGGTTTTCCAGTTGCTTTCAGCTCTTCCAGAAAGGGTACCATAATGGCGTGGCTGCGATAATTATAATAACTGGTGGAAACAAGAACATCGGCCTCTGCAATCCGCCTTAGTACCGCCGCCCGATCGGCATCGGTCATTTTTTCTTTGACTGCTACCACCGCCACGTTGTCTGAGTGCTTGCGCATTTCCTCCCACAACATCCCGGGGTGTGCATAACTATTGTTTATAAATTCGTGAAAGTGATGCACTTGTTCAACCAACAACACTTTTTGGTCCCTGGAAAGTGGCAGATGTCCGCTATTGTCGCGCATGATTACTGTCGACCGTGCTGCGGATTCCATGGTCAATTCTTTGATCTCCGGATCGTGAAATGCGCTGCCCGCCTGGGTGACATCAACAATGCCTCCATTGCCAACAATGCCCATTTTCCAGCGTAGCGCCAATATGCGCGCCACCGAAGCATCCAGCGCAGACTCAGGATAACGCTTTTCCTGAACCGCTTGCTTTACTGAATTCAACACCTCAAAGCGCTGGCGGTTGTACGCCCGGCAAAGTACAAGATCACATCCGGCTATCAAACAACGAACCACTGCTTCGCCCATACCGTACTTGCTCAGTAAACCGCCCATTTGCACATTATCAGTCGTAACGACTCCTTTGAATCCCAACTCTCCGCGCAGTAAGTCTGTCACTATCGCCTTACTGGTGGCTCCGGGAATACCCGCCGCGCCCAGCGCCGGATAGGCAGTGAATGCCGCCATGATACATGGCAATCCGGCATCTATCAACGCCTTGAAGGGCGCCAGGTGTACCGCCATCAATGTCTCACGGTCTAACGTTATCTCGGGTAACCCGAAGTGCGCGTCCGTATCAGAGTGTCCGCGTCCGGGGAAATGCTTTCCGGTCGCCGCAATGCCCGCTTCATCAAAGCCTCTCAATGAGGCCAATGCATACTTGATTACAGTTTCAGCATTATCGCCGTATGCTCTGGGACCTATTTCAGGATTGTCCGGATGTGTGTTAACATCCAGTACCGGCGAATGAATCATGTTCGCACCGAGTGCTCTGGTTTGCCGACCCAGCGCGCGTGCGACCCGGTAAGCCAAATCAGGATCGCCACTGGCTGCCAATCCCATGGGGAAAGGATATAAACGCTGTTCAAATAAAAAATCTGCGCCTTCGCCTTCTTGGTCAAAGGCTGTGTGTAGCGGTACTCCTCCATTACTTTCCATGGCAATTTCCCGCAATTCATTCAAGGCCGCTGCAAACTCACTGGCTGTGCAATGGATTCTTTCCATCTGCGAGGGTCTGTCAAAGATATCCACATCCTCTTCCCAATTCACTACCTCTTTCGATCCATTGCTACGCGCATCGCCCATGCCCGCTGCAAACTTTTGTGCAATTCTAAGTCCGCTCACATGGTGTTTCCGTATCATCGCCACCACATCAGGGGTGATGTAGGTGCCGTAGTGCGGAAATACCATCAGTTGACCTATCTTCTGGTCCAGTGTTAATCGCCCCAATGTTTCATCGATCCATTTTTCTGCTGATCCGTCGATATTCAGTAAGCCAGTCTGCGCCAGGGTATTCATAGGTTCTGATTCTATAGTGTTATTGGAATTGTTGAGTAACGCTTTTTACTTTGTTTGTGCATGACCCATTGACTCAACGGATAGCGCTTTCGCATCGTTGAACCATGGATGCCAGGCAGGGTTTTATTCCGCGATTGCATCCTTCAAGGGGTATACCCCACAATTAAAGTGGGCACCGACTGTGCTTTGCGCCTAAAGTCCTGCTTGCTTTTGCAGTGGCGCTTGTCATGCTTTGTGCACCGGTGTATTCATTTTTCATCAGGAGTCTGCCCTTTTCAGGCATTGCGTGGTTTTGTCTGACCATACAGTCCTTGCTTTTTGTCCCCGCTACTTTACGCGGTCTGGAATACAACATGTATTCCGTGCGCCTGTGGAATATGGAAAATGGGGCACCTACAGACCGCATCAACGATATCATTCAGTGTTCGGATGGGTTCATTTGGATGGCGACTTATGAAGGGTTGATCAGATTCGATGGGAGTAGCGGAAGGCTCTTCAACCACCAGGATCATCCTTCGTTGATGGGCGGCATTATTGTGATCGCTGAATCGGCTCCTGGTGAACTGTGGATGTTGAACAATTCGAACAATTTGGTGCGAATCCGTTCCGGTGAATTCACCGTTTGGACACCTCAGGATGGCTTGCCCACACGCAACACTGAACTGCTGGTTACGGTTCCAGGTGGTACTGTGCTTCTGTTGGGGCGCAATGGTTTCCTTACCATTGATGCCAGCGATTCGGTGGTTGAATTTCCAACACCGGGTTTACCTTTCATGGGGCCGGGAAGGTATGCATTCGCCGACGATGGCACGCTTTGGTACGCTCCTTTCTCGGGCGGACTTTGGTCTTGGCAAGCTGGTCAGGCTCAGTCCTACACCCCGAGTCAAATGGGCGCATCCAGCGACGTTGTTTTGAATCTTTCCCCTCGGGCTGATGGTACAGTGTGGTTGGCGGTGGACGACGGGGCTGCACTTTTGGATCCCTCAGTCCGCCAGATGACAATCTTTCCTGATCAGGGCTTTCAATTTCAGGGAAGGTTGTTGCGTTTTGCCAAAAATAGTGAAGGCCATTTGATCGGAGGTAATTCTTTAGGGAATCTGTTTGCGTTCAACAAAGACGGTCTGGAGCATTTTCGCCTCGGCAGATACGAAGATAAATTTGAGGTCATTGACGGCATCACAGCATTATCTGGAGGTGGATTTGCCATTGCTACCTACAGTCGCGGGCTCATGTTGCTCAGCCCGTCCTTATTTCCTTTCTACAATCGCCAAAATGGTCTGGATGGGCATTTGGTGAATGCCATCACCAAGCAAATGGATGGGACCGTTTTGGTTGCCACCCATTCCGGTGCCTTTGTTTATGATGACGGTTCCTTCAGCCCTCTCACACTCGACGGTGCTCCCTTTGCGGAATATTTGGTGGATGCTTTCACCGATTCAGTGGGTCGTCTCTGGTTAGCAACCCGAACCAGAGGTGTCCTCATGCGCGATGAGGCGGGCCTCTGGCACCAGATTGACCGCACCAACGGTTTGCGCACGCAAATTGCCAGAACATTTGCTGAAGATGCGTCTGGTAACATCTGGATTGGCACGCGCAGCGGTTTGCACCGTTGGTATAGCGGCCTGCAGGAATTTTATGGTCTGGAACACGGGTTGCGCAGTGATTACATTCTGAATCTCCATGTTGACGTGCACGATAACCTTTGGATAGGGACCGTGCGCGGCGGCTTGCACCGCCTGGCCGAGGGTACTATCAAGCCCGTTAGCGGTACTTTTGAAGGTCAGAATCCTGATACCCAGACCATTTTCGCCATTACCACCGACTCGGCGGGCATTGTCTGGGGTGGATCCAACGACGGCTTATTCAGAATTCGCAATGGTGAGGCAGAGTTCTTTGCCTTGTGGAAAAAAGCCGCTATCGGACCCATCTACCATGTCATCGATGATGGGGTAGGCTATATGTGGCTCACCAGTGCTGCAGGATTGTTGCGTTTTGAACGCGCTCCATTTATCGAGCAGGTTGCCTTGCCTCAACGCCTGGAAATGGATTTCCGCATGTTTGGCAGGCGCAACGGTTTGCCAACCGATGCCATGAGACCCGTTTCCCGTCCCATGAGCGATGATTACGGACGCTTGTGGTTAGCGACCGAAAACGGTTTCATTATCGTCGATCCAGCTCTCATCACAACCAGTGAAGAGCAGATTCCAGTGTATTTTGACGGGCTGGAAATCAACGGTGAACCCAGACTCCAATATTGGCACAGATCGGACATCAGATTAGACCTTCCGCCCAATTTGAGGCGCATTCAGTTTCGGTTTACCGCGCCCCTTTTCACCGCTAATGAGGTGGTGGACTACCGGTTTCGACTCAATGGCTTTGATACCGACTGGCGTTACACGGAGCACAATTCCGTTGAGTACACCAATCTTCCCCCAGGGCGCTACAGATTTGAGGTTCAAGCCGCCAATCAAGATGGCAGATGGAGCGATACCTCCACGTCAGCCCGGTTTTCAGTCGCTCCCACTCTCACCCAAACTTATTGGTTTTATCCCCTTATTGCCGTGCTGCTGTTAGGGTTGATTTCCACAGTGTATGCCATCCGCATTCAATCCAACCGCCGAAGACAGTTGGAATTGGAGCAGATTGTCGCCGAACGGACTTCCGCCCTGCGTGCCAGGGAAGATGAATTGCTGGCCTCCAATCAGCGTTTGTTGGAATTGGATCGAGATAAATCCAATTTCCTGCGCATTGCAGCTCACGATTTACGGAATCCTGTCAGCAATATTCAGTCGCTGGCGGCGCTAATGGAGGATGAAATTCAACGGACGGGTAGTACGGAACTGAAAGATTTTAATAAAGCGGTGTTTTCCAGCACGCAAAGGATTTTAGAGTTGATAAGGAATTTGCTCGATCTGGATCGCATTGAGCAGGGCCAAAGGCGTCCAGACCTTCAGCCTTGCGACCCCGCTCTCATGTTCAGGGAAGTAGTTGCTCTCAATCAGCAGGCTGCAAATAAGAAAATGATTGTTCTGGAAATAGCGGCATCCTCTTTGCGCTCGCCCTTGTTTGCAGCAGATCCCCAACTGCTGGTGCAGGTGCTGGATAACTTGTTGAGCAATGCGCTCAAGTTTTCTCCACCCAATACCAAAGTGACGCTTAAATCCGAAGTGTTTCAGGACAAAGTGCGTCTCATGGTCATTGACCAAGGCCCGGGATTGACTGATAGCGATCAAACCAGGCTTTCGAAAAGTTTGCGCGCTGTCTGCCCTCTACCGCTTGACGAACCT
>JAJOKB010000031.1 GCA_021208135.1 Verrucomicrobiota bacterium
CGGTGTATTGGGTCTGTTTCTGTTTCTGGTTGTACTGGCACGCCTCGGTCCAACCAGTGGCCCTACCATTCGCGAGCGCCAAACCTTTCTGACTGAGGAACAGCGTGCAGCACTGCAAAATCGGGTCGACACTCTGGAGGCTCGCTTCCTGAACTCAATATCCAGCGTTTCAGTGATCGATGAGGAAGCGCTGCAGCCTTTGCTCGCCGCCATTGAAGCCCAACGTGAGCTGAATCAATCGGGTGATACCATCGTTCCGTTGCGCGATGCCGAGCGTCTCGAAAATTTACTGCGTCAAAGGGATTTTCACTTTGGTAATCTGTTGTTCGCCCAATCGCAGGCTGCCGAAGAGGCGGCTGAGCGGGCAGCTGCGGAATCCCGCTTTGAAGAGGCATTGAAGTTTTTGCGCGGTGCCCGCGAGCTGCAAGAGCGTATCAACGTCGATTACCCCAGGGCTGAAAGCCGCAGTTCTGCGCGGTTAAGAACCTTGGAGACCCGTATCACCGAGTTACAGGCTGCACCTATTTTTGAAGCCAGCACTGCAGCAGAAACCCGGGCCAGAACAGCTATGCAAAACGGTCACTTTGAACAGGCAGTGATCGAATTCCGCGAGGCCTTCCAGAAACAGGAAGAATTGCAGCGCGATTTCCGCGCTTCCCGGTTTGCCAGCGTGGCCCGGTTGCGTTCTTTGGAGCGCGACCTGATGGATGCCCGCGCCGCCATCGCTCACCGAGCGGTGGAAGCGGTGTTGGAAAATGCCACGGCTGCCCTATCTCTGGGCAATACCCAGCGCGCGGCCGCACTCTTTTCCGAGGCTTTTGAGAAACAACGCGAACTCAATCAAAACTTCCCCGGATCTCGCTTCGCAACCTCAGCCCGGTTGCAGGAAATTGAAGTGAACCGGCAAAATGCTTTGGCGGGCGAACTCGCGTCGTCGGTGAATGCCCGCATACAGCGCTTGCCCGATTTACTGGTCAGGCGGCAGGTACGCGAGGCGCAGGCCCTTCTGTCAGAGTTGAACCGCCTGCTCAATGAACTCGACGAGAACTTTCCTCTCAGCCGTCAGGTCAATCCAGCCACTATCGCCAAAACCCGTTATCTTTTGTCCATCGCCGAAGACATTGATGCCGTGCAGAGTCACGTTCACGGCAACTTGCGGGCCTTGCCGGGAAACACCGAAGGCACCCAAATGCTGGCCACCGAAGTCAATCAATTGCTATTCAGTAAAATCATGCTGGGAGAAAACCCTGCCACCGTCCGCGGTGAACACTTTCCGGTTGAATCTGTGTCATGGAACGAAGCAGTTCAGTTTTGTGAGCGTCTTTCCTGGGTAATGGGAATGACGGTACGCCTTCCCACGAGGGCTGAGTTCGAAGCAGCATTGGGGGATGTTCGCCAATACGACATCGATGCCCTGTCCTGGAATAGCCAGAATACCAATCGCGAAATTCAACCGGTCGCCCGCAGGCAACCCAATTCCGTTGGCTTTTTTGACTTACTGGGTAATGTTGCGGAGTGGCTTACGCCTGACGATGTGAGTGCCGATCAGCTTGCACCCGTTATCGGTGGTTCGGTGCGCGACAATCCCCGCGCCTTGTTAAATGTTCCTGTTGAGAATCGCTTGCGCAATGAACGCAATCGTATTACTGGTTTCCGTTTTGTAGTACAATGAGCACATCACCTGACAACCTTCCCGAAGAACCGACGCCCGAGCAACTTGAGCGTGCGCGCAAGCACACCATCATCATTTACGTAGCTATGATTGTGATGGTGCTATTGCCATTCGTCGTCTATTTCTTTACCAAGTGAGCGCCCAGCAACTCAGGAGGCTGGATCAGTGGCTGGCCAATCTGGGCTATTGCAGTCGCCGTGCGGCACCGCAGTTTGTTCGCTCAGGACGTGTGTTGGTCGACGGTGTCCGTGAAACCAATGTCGCCCGCAAAGTGAACAGTGCCGCAATCACCGTTGATGGTGAGGCACTTGAATATCCACATGGCCTATTGATTGCCATGAATAAACCGCTGGGTGTAGTGTGTTCCCACGACGAACGCGATGGACCCATGGTTTATGATCTCCTGCCTTCGCGCTGGATGCAGCGCAACCCGCAACCGTTGACTGTGGGGCGTCTCGACAAGGAAACTTCCGGATGCCTGATAATTACCGATGATGGTCAATTGGCACACAGATGGACTTCGCCAAAAACACAAAAGTGCGCAAGTTTTTATGAGGTCACCGTGGACAAGCCTCTGAACACTTATCTAATCGACACTTTTGCCGCCGGTAATTTACTGTTGGACAACGACAGCAAACCCTGCTTGCCAGCTGAATTGATCATTCACGATGATGTGCATGCGACCCTGATCCTTACCGAAGGTAGATATCATCAAGTGCGCCGCATGTTTGCCGCAGAAGGTTGGCTGGTTACTGCCTTGCACAGGTCCAGATTCGGCAATGTTGATGTCGCTGGCCTGGCACCCGGAGAATGGCGCACTATCCATCCAGACGCGGTTTGATGCTTGGTATGGTTGGTTTCTTTGGGAATGAGGTGTTGGCGGGCTGGTAATGGGGCTTGCCCAGAGCCGAAATTAGTGCTTTCTTTCCTTACGAATGTCTTATCGTATCCTAATTGTCGATGATGACCGCGAGTTTAACACTCTGCTTGCGGATGTTTACAAGCAGGCGCGGTACCAAGTGGTCTCCGCCTCCAGTGCCAAACAGGGTTTGGAACTGTTTTCCATGCAGAGCTTTGACCTGGTTGTAACCGACCATCTCATGCCCGACAAAAACGGGCTGGAATTCGCCCGTGAAATTTACCAGATGCGCCGCGACGTGCCGGTGATTGTTGTTTCAGGCTATCTCGATAGCCGGACCATCCGCGAATTGATTCGCGAGGGCGTGAATGGGGTCTTTATCAAGCCGCTCAACATTTTTTTCCTTGTTGAAGCGATCGACCGAACTGATCCAGAAGTTCCGGCAAAAGAAAACCCGGGAAGGCAAAATCGGTGAAAAGTCGGCGGTTGGCGCTGGTTTATCCAGTCCTGAGTTGCCATTTGCGTTCAGCACTTTTCCCTGTGCCGCCACCAAATCGCTCGATTTTGCCCGCAAAGCCCACGCGCTGCGGGATTTCAGCAAATGTTTGCTCGTTATTGGTCCCAACGGCAGTGACTTTCTGGCGCTCGCCAGCGATTTTGCCGAATGGCGTGGCGCTGGCGGAGGGACTTTGGTGTTTCAGCCAGAGTCTTTTCAGCCGGAAACCATTCATGCCCAGATTGAGTCAATGCTGGACGATCAAATCCAGCAAATCACTATCATGTTGTTGCAGGCCGAAAGCCTGAGTGAAGATGCCCGTCAGGTACTTTACAGGTTGGCCGCAAAGTCGGACGAATTCGATCGGTGGAAGCGCTATGACATCCGCTTCATTGTGTGTCTGGAGCGCGACTTGGACACTCTGTATGACGAGGGAGTCATTGATGAATCCTTCTATATTTTTCTGGGATCACGCGAGCTTACGATGCCTGCGCTCAATGACATTCCCGAAGACATTCCGCTGCTGGCATCGCGCTATTTGCTTTTGGTCAATCCCGATTTGAAATTGGATTACAGTACGCACTCATTTTTGATGCGTCGGCAATGGCCGGGCAATGCCACCGAATTGCGTGCGATCATTGAACAGGCTGCCGAAAACTGCACCGACGATGACGTTGTTTCAGCAAGACATTTTCAACAAGGCCAACGCAGCCAGCCAGCCAAATCAGTTGAATCCGGTGAAGACAACCCGTTGCAAGCGCATTTGCGGTCATTGCGCGATGACTACATCCGGGCCACGCTCATGCTGTGTAACAATGATATCGAGCGCGCTGCACACATTCTTCAATGCCAGCCTGCCATCGTAGCACCCTTTGCAACCCCCTGAAACCGAAGCCCATGATTTCCCAAACGAGCCAAAAGATTCTGGTTTTGGATGACGAACATAATTACGCCAAGATGTTGGTGGATTTGTTGCGCAACCGAGGTTGTCAGGCTGACTTCAGCACTAGTCCAATCGAAGCTCTGCAGCAGTTGCGTGAATCGCAATTCGCCTTGGTGGTAGCTGACTTTAAGATGCCGGAAATGGATGGTGCGGGCTTCCTGACCGAGCTGCGCAAATTTTTGCCTGAATTGCCGGTCATCATGATCTCAGGCTTCATGAATACACCGGAACTGCTCAAGGTGGCGAACATCGGTGTGACGTTGGTTCTGGAAAAGCCATTTGATGCCAACCAGTTTTTTGATTGTGTGCGCCGATTTGTACATCCTGGCGCGCCTGTGGGCGGTGATGATTCTGCCCACATTGTCGCTGGCAAAGGGGAAAGGGTGCTTGATGATGCCGGAAATGAAATAGAATTTCCCGATCCATCTTGCCTGTTTTCCGGATCGAAGAATTGCAAAAGCTTTTTGCAGGCACTTTATCGGGAGTTCAATTCCAGCCGGGATATCTGGATTGTCGGCCCGGCTGGCAGTGAGTGGGAGTTGATTGCGGCTGAACTTGTCGCTTGGAAGGGATTACTGCCGTCATTACCCATGCGATTGTCAGCTCTGGATCTTGGAAATGCTGATTTGCGAGCTAAACTATCAGGGCTGATGGACAAAGCCGAGTCTGGGTTTGGCAAAGTATTTTTCATCGATTACGGAGAGAGCCTGCCCGACGAAGCAGTGGCCGCTCAGGTCAAAGACTTTATCGCCTGGTTGGATGCTGTGCACGCGGTCGATAAAGGCATTCATTGTCTGCATGGATTGCCCGTGGATGCGCTGCGCAGTAGTTTCTTTGAAGCCTTGCCCACCTCTGCGAGGTCTTCCTGGTTGATGTTGCGCCCGCTGTCTGAGCGACCCTTGGAGCTTGCATTCTATGTTCGGGAATTGTTGAGTGAACGTTCACTGGGCCGCAGTGAATTCAGCGACGGTGCCTTGCCTATTCTGCTTGGTTATTCCTGGCCGGGAAATTATCTTGAGTTGCGGTCTGTTATCAACCGGATCGCTTTGCACAAGCAACGGCAGTCGGGAACAATCGGTGAAGAGGATCTGATTACTGCCTTCAATGCGTCTCATCGCGATTGGTCGTTCGAAAATAATGCTGTTTCGCTGCAATCATTTTTGCACCGTCAGCAAAAAATTTACCTGAACTCCTGTGCCAATTCCGGGCAATCCATGGAACGCCTGCTGAAAGCTGCTCTTGAAAATGATGTGATTTCAGTTGCCGATTTGGATAAACCTGCCGAATTGCCATTTCTGTTTTCTCAACTTTTGGTCTCTAATAGCAGCAGTAACTAAGCTGGCTGTAATACACCTCTTTCTGTGTAATCCGCGGTATTCCTATGGCCCTAAGTCGTCAAATTAACAGTCTGCTGCTAAAATCCAATCGCATCCTGGAAACCAGGCTTGCTGAATCCGGTCTTTTGCAAGCCGGAGATCTGGAAGAGGCCAACCGTCTCTTTCTAACCAAGGTGCGTGAGGGCAATATCCTCAATGCCAGCATGCTCAGGTTGCTTGTTTTGGAGACTCAAAAACTGGATGAGCGCAAATTGCTGAACTATCAGTTGGAGCAGTCTGGCATCGGCGGAGTTTCCTTGCCCTCGTACAACGTGCGTGAAGATACTCTCATGCTTTACAGCGTTGAGGAGTATAAGGCAACCTGGACCGTGCCCATCGACCATTATGGGGAATGTACCATTATGGCCAGTTGCTATTACCTGAGCGATTTTGTCAGGCAATATTGGGAGGATAAGACCGGGCACCGCATCATCTGGTACCTGTGCAAACTTGAGGAAATGCAGAATTTCCTCAATGAACGCTTTATTGAATCCCCAGTAGCGCAATAATCGCCATGGCATTGCCCCGTATCCAAACCAATATTCTCAATAATCTGGTTCATTCTGGAAAGCTGTCTGCCGATCAGGCCAATCAGTTGTTTCAGAGCGACGCTGATATGTCAGGTAACAACCTGGACAAGGTGTTGCTGGAGGAACTGAAAGTGGCTCCCTTGCAGTTATTGGTCGCCAAGGCTCAGGCTTATGAATTGCCACCATTCAATCTGCGCGCGCACAGGCTGTCCGATCGCACCTTCGAACATGTGGATCGCGACTTTTGCAAAGAGCACGGTATCATTCCCATCAGTGTTCTGGGTGACCATCTTTTGATTGCGACTTCCGATCCCTTCAATCTTGGGGTGGTCAGCAAAATTCAAGACTCCACGCGCCTGCGTGTGACGGCGATGCTTGCGCTCGATTCTGAAATACAGGCACTGTTAGCGGAGAAAGATCAGACACCGGTAGCGGTTGGTTTCAGCGATGTCATGGACAGTCTGCAGCGCGAATTTGGACCGGGGCAGGAGGAATTGGATGTCAATGATATGGATCTGGAGGAGGAGTCTGCTCCCATTGTACAGCTTGCCAGTCGTATCATTGAGGAGGCTTATTATGCTGGTGGGTCGGATATTCACATTGAACCTTTTGAAAATGAGGCCCGGGTTAGAGTCCGTGTGGATGGTGTTTGTCTGGAGAAGCTGCGCATTCCCCCCAAGGTGTGCGTGTCGCTGCTGGCGCGGTTGAAGGTGATGGCTAACCTGGACATCGCGGAAAAGCGCATTCCCCAGGATGGGCGTATCGTATACAAGCAGTTCAATAAGAAGGGAATAGATGTTGACCTCCGCGTTGCCACCGCGCCATTGAATCACGGCGAAGGTGTGGTGATGCGTATTCTCGACAAGCAAAAGTCCACCTTACCGCTGACCGCCTTGGGGTTCAGTGAGGACAATCTCACAATATATCGCAATCTCATTCAGCGACCCTACGGCATGATCCTGCATTGTGGTCCAACTGGCTCAGGTAAGTCCATGACGCTGTATTCCGCGCTCAATGAGATTAACACCCCCCGATGTCTGTATCCGCACCGCGGAGGATCCTATTGAATACACCCTCCCCGGGTTGTGCCAAATGCAGATGCACAGGCAGATTGGCCTGACTTTCGCATCCGCGCTACGGGCCTTTTTGCGTCAAGACCCAGACATCATTCTGGTGGGCGAAATTCGTGACCCCGAGACCGCGCAAATTGCCATTGAGGCCGCACTCACCGGACACTTGTTATTCAGTACTTTGCACACGAACGACGCGCCCAGTACCATTTCCCGCTTAACGGAGATGGAAATTGAGCCGTTTATGATATCCGCCTCTCTCATCTGCGTTTGCGCACAGCGACTGTTGCGGCGGGTCTGTAAGTCATGCAAACAAAGCTACGTGCCCGAGGGGCGTGAGGAATTATTGCTACAAAAGGCTATCGATTGGACAGGTCCCGTGTTCAACGCCAAAGGCTGTCCCACCTGTGGCGGCAGCGGTTACAAGGGTCGCGTAGGTATTCACGAATTGATGGCGACCAGCGAAGATCTGATCAAAGCAATCAACGCCGCATACGATACCGCACGGCTTAAGCGTGTTGCGATTCGCAACGGCATGAAAACCCTGCACCAGGATTCCATGCTGAAGGTGAAGGAAGGCATCACCACCATCCAGGAGGCCATCGCCAAACGTCCTCCTGATCTCGAGGATATCGCTGCCATCATGAACGCACCCACACTGGAAGATGCTTTATTGGCAGGGCTTTCAGTCTGATTTTCGATGAGAGTGTTGTTAATCCTCGGTGGTACTCAGCCGGAACCAGCGTTGGTACGCAAGTGGTTTGCAAACTGTGAGCTGCGCCTGGCGGCCGATAGTGGTTTTCACGCCTATGCTGCCGCTGGCTTGATGCCCGATTGTGTCACCGGAGACTTTGATTCTCTGAAGGACAACTGGCAACACCTGCAGTGCAAGGTTGTTCATCGACCTGAACAAACTGCCACAGATTTCGAAAAAGCAACGGATCTATTGCCCTCTCACACCCAGGAATTGGTTGTTTTGGGAGGTACGGGCGGTCGTATGGACCACTTTTTGACCAATCTGTTGATCGCCTCCCACTTGCCAGTCCACCTCAAGGTGACATTTGAGGACAGTCGGGAAACTATCGTGCGCATAACCAGGGAGGTTCCCTGGTCTGCCAAGCTCCGACCGGGAACAACTGTAAGCCTGGTTCCCTTTACCTTGGCTGAAGGGGTCCACAGCTCCGGCTTGCATTGGGATTTAACCGACGCCTGCATGGCTGCCCATGCTCAACTGGGACAAAGCAATCGGGTCGAGCAATCGCCTGTCACCATCCATATCCGGTCAGGCTGTCTGCTGGTCTGTATCGCTAAAGAATAGCCGTCTTTTGCCTTGAACATAGACTGGATTTTGGTAGTTGTTTTTACAGAATATGGCTGCCCCTTTACATCTATTGCTGGTCCATTCTGACACTGCAACAAGCGCCCAACTCATTCGGCGTTTGCGTGCCAATCCGACGTTGAGTTTGACCTGTGAACGCGTGACCTTGCTGTCGGAGGCTTTGCGTAACCTGCGTGCCACCAAAGTGGATCTGATACTGGCTGAACACTCCTTGTTGGCGGCAGATGATTACGCGTTTTTTGAGCGCTTGCAAGAGAACCCTGAAGGCCCCGGTGTCATCGTATTGGATCACAATCAGGACCCTGAGCGCAACATGGCGGTATTGGGATTCGGAGCCTTGGACTATCTTCCTCTTCAAGGGTTGACTGATGGTGCTTTGTATCGCTCGGTTCAGCACGCTTTTCATCGCCACCAGACCTCGCTCAGGCTGCATCAGGAGTTGTTGGTCAAGAATCGATTCATTACGATCATTTCCCACGACATAAGAAGTCCCCTGGTTATTCTGGCTGAGACGCTGGGTTATTTGTGTAAGCGTCTCGATTCAATGAATCCGGCTCAATTGCGCAATTTCCTTGAGAAAGCGGAACGCAGGTCGCAATCCCTGGTGGAAATGACTGAGAATTTGCTTACCTGGTCGAGCTTGCAGTCGGGTAAAATGAAGCCGGACATGGAGCGCATCAACCTGCATGTGATTGCGGCAAAAGCGATTGAATCGGCGCGGTCGCAGGCTGAATCCAAGGGAGTGGAGCTATGCAACGAAGTGCCCGCAGGTACCTGGCTGGAATCAGATCAGAACATGATTGCCTGTGTGTTGCGCAATTTGTTGACCAACGCAATCAAGTTTTCCTTTCAGGGACAAAGGGTCTTTGTTCGTTGTCATACCACTGAAGGCGAAGTCCGCATTTCGGTGAAGGATCACGGCATTGGCATCCAGCCGGAAGATCGCGACAAGTTGTTTCAAGCGGACCAATTGTTTTCTCGTCGGGGCACCGGGTCTGAGGAAGGCAATGGCATGGGTTTGCTGTTATGTCATGAATTTATTAAAACGCTCGGAGGCTCGATTGATGTGGACAGTGAACCCGCCAGCGGCGCCTCTTTTACCGTCATTTTGCCCCGGTGATGCGGTTTTTAGTCGCCAATTAGCGGTGCATTTGCTGAAGCTGACCTTGCAATGGCATTACCCAAAGACGAAAAACTGAATTTATTGCGCTTGATGTTGACCAGTCGCGCGGGCGATTTGCGCGAGCAAAGCCTGATCAGGCAAGGCAAGGGCTGGTTCCATGTCTCTGGAATGGGACATGAAGCTTTGGCAGCCATCGGGATGCAGTTGCGCACAGGCGATTATTTGGCAGGCTACTATCGCGATCGTCCTTTGGCTTTAGCCCGTGGCATGCGCAATGACGCTCTCGCCCGCGCCTTTTTCGCCAAACGCACCAGTGCCAGTGGCGGACGGCAAATGCCGGCTCATTACAGTGATCGGGAGTTGGGTGTTTTTTCAGTGGCATCAGTGGTAGGTGCTTCCCTGTTACCTGCATGTGGGCTGGCCTGGGGCATTCAGATGGATGGCAAGGATGGCGTTGTTGTTACCTCAGTGGGGGACGCCGCCACGCGTGAAGGGGAGTTCTATGAAGCCATTGCTTTTGCGGTGGAACGCAAGTTGCCGGTTTTATTCCTCGTTGAGGATAATGGGATTGGCATATCGAGTGTCACCTCATCCATCAATCCTTTAGCATTGGATCTACTGAACAGCGATCGCTGGCAACGTCTGGACGCCTGTTGCGTAGAGTCTGTTTATGCTGCTGGCAAAGCTGCTATAGCTGCCCTGAGGTCGGGTGCAGGGCCGCAATTACTGTGGTGCAGAACGGAACGGATTTCCAGCCATTCCAGCGCGGATGATCACCGGAAATACCGGTCTGCAGAGGAGCTGAATTCATTGCAGGAAAAGGATCCGATTGAGCGATTCAAAAATGAACTCATCGCCGATGGCGTCCTAACCCGGGAGCAGTTGGATGCCTTGGTGGCTGAGGTCGAATCTACGGTCCGGGCTGAGTATCAGGCAGCATCTTCAGATCCTGACCCCGATCCCGCATCGCTGCTGGCGCACGTTCACGGTCCCGAGTCCCATGCGCCGCAATTGCGGATGGACCTGCAATCCAATTGCACGAATGGTGGATGCCGTAAAACAAGGTTTTTGCCACTGCTTTTGGCCAAAAAAGAAGATTTTGTATTTTTCGGGCAGGATATTGAAGATCCCAAGGGTGGGGTGTTCAGCATCACCAAGGGGCTCTCCTCCAAATTTCCACACCGGGTATTTAATTCGCCCTTGGCCGAAGCTACCATTGTCGGCGTAGCCTGCGGTTTGGCGGCTTATGGCAAGCGCCCGGTGTTTGAAATTCAATTCGCTGATTTTATCTGGCCGCGTTCAATCAATTGATGACCAACCTTTCCACGCTGCATTGGCGTAGTAATGGTGAGTGGTCAGCTCCGGCAGTCATATATGCTCCGTATGGAGCCTACCTTCCCGGTGGTTCTCTCTGGCACAGTCAAGCCAACGAGGCTGCACTCGCTCATTTTCCAGGCTTGCATATCGTGATCCCGAGTACGCCTGAAGATGCAGCCGGGCTTTTCTGGAGCGCGATGCATGGCACGACTCCGTGCATTGTGTTGATCCCCAAACATCTTATGTGGCAAAACGCGGCCGGCGGCGGCAGTGTGCAACCCATTCCAGTTGGCAAGGCTGCTGTTCGCAAGACGGGTCGCGATGTCACTGTTGTCAGTTGGGGCAACTGTATGGAAGTCGCCGGGCAAGCCTTGGACTCCTTGCCTGAGGTATCCGCTGAATTGATTGATCTGAGGTCGATCATACCGTTGGACTTGGCAACCATTGAGCAATCGGTCCGCAAGACAGGTAGATTGGTTATTGTTCAGGAAGATGCCGAAACCTGTTCGGTCGGGCAAAATATTATTTCCCGCTTGTTACAGATTCCGGGGATCTGGCAATCTTTGAAGGCAGCTCCCACTTTGGTCGCCAAACCTGATGTCAATATTGGGTATCATCCCAATTTGGAGTATGCAGCGCTTCCGGATAAAGCCAGAGTCGTCGCTGCCATTCA
The DNA here is from genome assembly GCA_021208135.1 of Verrucomicrobiota bacterium. Lineage (GTDB taxonomy): Bacteria > Verrucomicrobiota > Verrucomicrobiia > Opitutales > Oceanipulchritudinaceae > JAJOKB01. The sequence continues at coordinate 11,399 of JAJOKB010000031.1, forward strand.
TGCGGCGCTGGCGGTACAGAGCCGTGCCACACTGATTGCGGAAACCGGAAGTGAGGCCGCAATTCAAAATGGGGCGGGTGAAGGTATGGTCAGTGAAAAACGTGAAATCAGGGTTCCTATTCTTGGTGAAGGGATCAGTTCAGCCCGGGTTGTGATCGTTGATCGCCAAACCTGGTGATATGATTGAAGAGGATGATGCTTTGTGTGAGGTTGAAACAGATAAAAGCATTGTTTCCGATCGAATCGCATGTGGCGGGTGTGTTGCGCGAGTGGTTGATTGCCGAAGAAGATGAGGTGGAGGTTGACCAACTGATTGCTCTGTTGGAAGTCGAGGTTGCTGTTGTTGCTGAAACTGGTACTAAAACCACTGCACCTGCACAGGTTCGACCCGCTAAGGAAGCCTCTGTTGGGGCAGCTCCCGCTCCCCGCGTCAGCACCCGTCCCACGGATGGAGGCCTGTCACCGCACATCATCGCGCAAATGCGCAATGCGGTGCCCGCTCACATGACTGTCAAAGCCGATTGGGCGCCGATCCGCGAGGCGCGGGCCGATGCCAAGGCACGCCTCGGCAGCAAAGCTCCTTCACCCACTGTTATGGTCGCGTGGAGTGTGGTACAGGCGATGAAAAAGCATCCGGTGTTCAATTGTACCATTGCTCCTACAGATACCTTGATCCAACACGATGATTTTGATTTTGGAGTCGCGGTTTCCCTGGCCAATGACGCTTTGGATACTGCTGTGATCGAGTGTGCCAATCAATTGAGCTGGCAGGCCTTCGCCGAGGCTTATGATGATGCGGTGCGCAAGGTGCGCTCGGGCATACCAACATCAAAAGCCTGTACACCACTCATTCTCACCAGCATGGGCGGCTTTAATGTACGCGATGCGGCACCAGTGGTTGTTCCTCCGGCCATTGGCACTTTATTCATTGGTGAGGCCCATTGGGATTTGGATGCAGACGGCACCCCGGTTGAAAAGGTCAACCTGTGCCTGACATTCGATCACCGCTGGCTCAATGGCGTGGCCGGGGCGCAGTTTCTCAGTGACGTCAGGACTGAAATAGAAAAAGTTTCTCTTCGCTAGGTTTGTAAGCTTTTTCTGCGGAAGACA
>JAJOKB010000106.1 GCA_021208135.1 Verrucomicrobiota bacterium
GCAAGCAATCTCGATAGAACCTCGTTCGAACTCATTACCATTGCCATCGCAATTGATAACAATCGCGATCGAACTTCTAAGTGACCACGAACAATCAAGGGCAGTCTGTCGGACGCTTACGATCAGACCACTGGCTTCCAATTTGTTCAGCTCATGCAACTCTTTGTGATACATCCGGTCTGCCAGTTCCTCCACATCTTCCATGGTAACAAAACTGCTCCTTACCAAATCTTCCAAGTAAGACCATTGTTACGGACTGCACTTGGGTTCATGGTTTGCAGGACTTGCCACAATGCGCCTTTGTTCCGCTGGAGCGGCAGTTTGCGCAGGCTTGGCAGATTGCAGGGTTTCAGGAGTGACACCGGCTTCTTTGATGTTCTGATCCACTGATTCCTGAAGTATCCGGTACAAGCATTCCACTTCTTCAGTGATTTCGCTCATGGACTGCACTTCCGACTTCACCGCAACCTGAAAACTATGCGATGAAAACTGAGGGAGTCCGATTTTTTTGCCATAATTGGCTTCAATGATAATAGCCATCTTTGTTCCTTGATAGAATGGATTGTCGTAAAAAAAAACCGAAGGCACTCAGTCCAACAGGTTCAGCAATAGGGGAAACCGCTCCCTATCAAGGATATATACCACAAATTAAGCTGTTTTTGCGGAGAGGGGGGGCAAAACAAGTGCACTCCCTATGTGTCAGGCTCTCCTATCAATCCAATAATGCGGCTTGCGGTGAGCATGTGCAATGGCGAGTACCCAAATCGTCTGATTAGTTATAAGGTAAGCAATATAATACGGAAAACCCGTAAGTTGACCCGCCGGTAAATCCCACCTCTCTGCCGTGTTACAGTGGGATTTTTGATAATCCAGCGGATGTGAGTGTCTACTTCATTGCGAAATTGTAACCCAAGGCCCGACTGCTCTCCCTCAAAATAGACTGCAGCATCCTCAAACTCTTGGGCTGCCTCAGGAAGAATAAGAACTGTCATCGGTTGATTGCTGCGTCCACCTTCCCCAGCACTTCTCCATAGGCCAAGCCTTGCGTAGTTCCCAACTCAACAGCTCGGGCACGTTTGAGTATCTCCGAATGCCAAAGATCCTCTACCTCAGGATCATCAGAAGGATTATCTAGATCCAAAAGGAATCGAGCCAATGCAAGTCTTTGATTCCGAGGAAGTTGCAAAGAATACCGACTGATTTCTTCAAAGGTTTTACTCATGCGATCTATCCTACTCATAATTGGGGCATTGTCCATAGCTATTATCTACAGCCAACAAGTTATTAGGTCATTTGAGATAATCTGCTTCGCGGGCCCTATGTGTCAGGGTAGTAAAGTTAATTGGAGCCTGTCTCAAAACAGGCTAATTTTTTTAGATGAGGTTTTGCAGGTGTTGTAAACGACTGCAAAACTGGCCGTTTTTTGAAAATATCAGAGTCCATGGAGTATTCGTGGCCAGGTGAAAATGAACAGTGAGATAAGAAACTCCATCATTTAAAAATATGTCTGACAGCACTTAAGCCAATATCCTAATCGAAGCCTTGGCGGAGTCAAAACCAGGGATCGTCGGGCCATGTCTGTGGCTTGGCTTTCAATACTTCCTCCCGGTAGGGTCGGAGAAATTCCTTGAAAAAATCCCAGAGGGCAATGAGCACCACCGCTCCCAGCAGGTAGCCCAAGTATTCAAGGATAAACCAGAAAACCTCCATGACTCAGACTGAACTGGATGTACTGAATGATGTCAACGCCAGGACTAATCAGGAACTGGAGAATCAACGAATTAACCGATGATCTAGCCGGACGGAAATGGCCCTAACTTTGGCTGTACTCGCCGGCCCACCTAAAATCATTGGGGGTTCAGATCCGGTCAGCTTGTGGGGCGAGCCTGGCGCAGTTGAAAAACGATTAAGACAATCGAACTGAAAGGATAGTGACAGTGGCCATGGCCATGCTGCCGAGATATCGCCTTGTTCAAACTGATTAAAAATGAAGGTGGCTGTGGTATCAGTGCCGGGAGGCAGGAGTAGAATGGAGGCGACGAGTTCGCGCATGCAAACAATGAACGTAGTCAGCCAGGCAGCTATGAGTCCTGGTCGTAATTGAGGCAGTACAACCCGCCAAAAAACCGCGAGACGCGACGCACCTAGAATGGCGGCAGCGTTTTCCAGACTTTTGATTAACGGTGCGCATACCCGAAGTTGGCGTAATTAAGGGCATCGGTAATGTAGATGACTACATAAGCCAGCAGAAGCATCCACACCGTGTTGTAAATATTCAATCTTACCCAAGGCGCATTCCACGCAAGGATGAGAGCGACAGCCATGACAATTTTGGGTAAGACCCGTGGCAATAGAGAGAGGCCGTCTACAAATTGTTGTAAGGGCCTTTGGAGCGAACGTTGACGTAGGCGACAAATCCACCGGCGAAAATGCAAAAAGTGGCGGCAAAGAAACTCAGCCAAGTGCTGGTCCACAAAGCGCTCAAACCACGTGAGCCAGGGGAGAAAATACCAGTATAGTGGCGCAAAGTAAGCTCAGAGGTTGCCTGTCCAAAACTGCTGGCGAGACTGGTAAACAGCATAGCGGCGTAAGGCAGTAGCACTGCAAGGGCAAACAGGCTGGCAAACCAACCCCAGCTGGCGCATTGCCACCATCTGGAGAGTTGGAACTCTTTGGAAACGGAAGGGCGGAAAGCAGCTTTGCCGCCGCGAACTGAAAGCCAGCGACTGGTGTAGAGTGAAATTAAGGCAAACAAACAAAGCAAGGTGGAGAGGGAGGTCGCGAGCGCAATGTCAACCGGCCAACTGGTGACGAGGTAAAAAATTTCCGCTGGCAAGAGGGGCAAGTTGCTTCGGGTACCTAAAACGGCAGGCACACCGAAGTTGGACAAAGCTTCCAGAAATACCAACAAACCGGAATTCAGGATGGCAGGCAGTAACAGCGGCAGCAGGATGTAGCGGAAGCGGGCTTGCCAGTCTGCTCCCAGGATGGCGGCCGCATCCTCAAGGCGCGATGGCAAGGAACGCAGGGAAGCCTCTACAGCCAAGGCCACATAACCGTAGGAGGACAAGGCCATGACCAAGGTCACACCCCCAAAACGAAAAAAAAAGCGGCTCGTAAGGCCTCTGGCATGGTGCCAAAAAGGCTGTCGCTGAAACCGCCTTCCTGCATGATCAGAATGTATGCCAAAGCTGCGATGTAGGGTGGGGTCATAATGGGCACCAACAAGCTAAGGCGTGCCCAGATTTTACCCGGCATGTTGGTTCTAGCCAACATGTAGCCGCATGGAATGCCCATGACCCAACTGACCACAGTCACGGATCCGGCCCAAGCCAATGAATTGCGCAGCATGCTGACGATATCGGGCGTAGCCAGCATACGCCGCCACGGATCCAGAAAATTGTCCCAATTGCCACCCAGAAAACCAGGGAAAATACTTTGCAACAAGAGCAATGCCAAAGGGTAGCCAGTTGCGATCAGAAAGAAACCAGCGCACAAAAGCAGCGGGAATTGAGTCCACAAGTATATGCGCAGTTTCCTTGACATAATTTCACTTCCTGCGTTCCCGCACCACGGCAGCGCGCTCAATTTCTACCTGGAAACGTCGCATCACAATTCCGTGATGACTCAGAGCTTGTTCGATATCGGGAGAGAATAAGGGAGGCATACCATCTACCGCACGAATAGCGCTGAACGCAGTTTCGCGGCAGGCGGGCAGAATATGAAAGTCGGCAGTCATCTGTTGCACCTGAGGGGTAAAGTAGAAATCGACAAAACGACTGGCGCGTTCCGGGAAAGGCGTATGACTCAGAATAGCGATGGGACGGGTAACTAGAGCGCCGCCGGATGAAGGATATAACATGCGGATGTCAGCCCCATTTTCAATTTGCCGATAAATGAGGTAATCGACGGCTCCGACAATGGCATCAAAAGCGCCGATGAGAAGACTGGTGATTGCCTGGCTGTTGGCGGCTGAAAACTGAAGACCGCTTCTGCGGGCCGATCGAAATTGGTACCAGGCCTCTTCTCCCTCCCGCAATACGTAGGCCAAGACAAAATCTCCGGCTGCGCCTGATCGAGAAGGAGACGGCATGGTGACCCTTCCTGAAAAATTGCCGCCTAGAAAATCGTCCCAATCCAAAGGTAGGCCAAACCACTCGCTGCGCACAGCAACCCCCACCACTGCTGCGCTGGTAGCCCAGAAATAACCATCGGGATCGTGCCAATCGCCATGGGTAGTTTCAAGCCCGGACGGGCTATAGTTTAATAACCGACCTTCCTGTTTCAGTGCCGCCGCTGCCAGTTCACTGGCAAAGAGGACTACATCCGCCCGCGGACGGTAGCGCTCTGCCTCCAATCTGGCCATGATCTGACCGGTGGTAGCTGCAAATAATTCCACCGGAATACCGGTTTCGGCAGTGAATGCCTGAATCACAGCTTCTGCCAGTGGTCGTGGTCCTGCGGCGTACACCACCAAGCCCTCGCGTTGGTCGTCAATCTTTGGAGAGCAACCGCACACAACCAGGAAAGTGCCAACCAGCAGTAGACGAAAATCCATGAAGGCGTTCCTTTTCATCCCTGGAAAAAGCGCAATTCGGCAATCGGGAAACGAACGTCAACTGTTGTTCCCTCGGTAATGGCTTCGCAGGCATAGCCGCGAATTTCGAACTTGGGTGCAATGCTGACAAAAACCTCGTGTCGATCGCCTAGAAAGCGCACGCGGCGCGCAGTGCCCTGACAGGCGAAATCTCCGTCGGACTTGGGTTGATTGATGGAGGAGCCCGCATGCGTTGGGTTGCCTTGACCACGGTCACTGCCTCACGCCGTACCATGCAATGGGTACCGATCGGTATGCCTACGGCTGTCACCGGACATACGGGTAGCACAGATTGCAAGGTGAGCATGGAATCGCTGCTGGAGCACGCGAATACGTTGGCTGCCCCCATAAAACTGGCTACAAATCGGGTTCGAGGTCTAAGATACAATTCTTCTGGAGTTCCAATCTGCTCGATACACCCCGCGTTCATGAGAGCGATTTGATGTCCTATGGCGAAGGCCTCCGCCTGATCGTGGGTGACATAAACCGCAGTGATACTCTCTTCGCGCAGCAGAGTGGCAATTTCCTCTTTGAGCGATTCCCGCAACCGCGCGTCCAAGGCACTCAAAGGCTCATCCAGCAATAACACTCGAGGCCGCACCACCAGAGCCCTTGCTATGGCGACACGTTGCTGTTGACCACCGGATAATTCCCCTGGCCAACGTTTGGCGAAATCCTGCATATGGACCTGCTCCAGAGCCTTTTGCACCCGGATATTGGATTCTTTGCCATTTAAACCGCGCAGTTTAAGCCCGAATGCAATGTTTTCGGCAACGGTCATGTGCGGCCACAGGCTAAACTCCTGGAATACCATGGCAAAATCACGCTTGCGCATGGGAACATGAATGCCCGCAACAGGATCGTCCAGAATAGCGCCATCACAGGCTAGAGTCCCGGCGTCAGCATTTAAACCGCCTGCAAGCAGGTTTAGCAAAGTAGTCTTGCCGCAGCCACTGGGCCCCAGCAAGACCAGACATTCTCCTTTGCGCACCTGAGCAGAGACTCCCTTGAGCACTTCGGTGGCACCGAAGCGTTTACGTACAGAATCAATCTGAAGATAGGATTTCGACATTAGAACTCAAACTGAGCGCGACCCGCAAACACATGATTGCCATTGGAAACGCCGCCACGGCCAACATAATCGAAGTACATATAATTCAATTTGAACACCGTGTGTGTATTTGGATACCAGTTCAGGCCGAAGGTGTAGTGATCCATTTGATTGCCTCTGTCTGCCCGGCTGTGCTCCATTGAGTTGGCTCTTGAGTAGCGTGCAGCCACTTCCCAAGCGCCAATCCCGCGCTCATGCAAGCCAAACGGACGCAGCACATGCAAAGGACCGAAATCACCGCTGAACGTGCGGTAATTGCGCTGTTCGCCTGTCAGGAAATAACTCGCCTGGACGTACCAACCTTTGAGCGAAATACTATCTTCAGGGATGCGTACATCGCCACGCGTACGATCCAGGTCCAGATCTACGCGCAAGTATTCAGCCTGTACCGAGAATGGACCGTAACCCCACGCACCCTCTAAGGCGATTCTGGTGAAATCCTCCACGCCCTCAATATCATCACGTCCGATGAGTCTCACATCAATGGCACGGGTTCCCTCACGGGCACGCAGACGGATAGTTCATAATTGCCGCTATTGCTGTTCACATCGTTACGGCGATAATTAAAGGAGGCACCCAAATGAGAGAACATACGCTCGGAGCGAACAGGGGAGAAGGAACCGCGCAAGGCTACTGAGTATCCTTCGCGCACGTCACGGTTAATGGCGACACCATCACCACCAAATACGCCAGCTGCCAGATAGAAATCAGGATGCAATGTTTCGTACATCAGGCCTATTTCACGATCCGGACGATAAGCTTCGACCGGCGTAGCACGTTCCATAAAGGTGAGTCGTCGCGAGGAAGTCGAACTTTCCAGACTAAATGGCTCTTTGAAGTGACCGAGGGCAAAGCGTCCGAAATCCGCAATATAAGCGATATACACATTGGCAAACCGCACCTCATAATCGCGGAAGTCCATCTCCATTTGCCATTCCCATACGTGGTCGTAAACACCCAATACCCCGAGGCGGGCCCGGCGTAAAACGGTTCCCCTGGTTGGCAAAGCGTCACCCACGTTACTGGATGCAAAGTTCAGGTTATCATCCCAGTTGGCAAAAGCGCTGTCCACCTGAACGCGACCGCGCACACCAAAGCGGTTGGCCCCATCAGCACTTTCCACCCGGAACACCCGTGCCTGTGTGCGGGTATCGATATAACGGAGTGGTTGCGTAGGCTCATAGCCGATGGCTGCACCGGGCGCGGAGATACCTCGTTGAGTGTCGTCATGGTGACCAGCAGTGGTTGTCGACACTCTGACAGGCGCTGGACCTGTTGCCGCCACCCGTGCGGCGCGTGCCTGATCCAACCGCGCCCGGAACACAGCCTTCTCCTCTTGAGTCAACTTACCTGTCTCATACAGTAAATCCAACAGTAGGTCGACTTCGCTGGATTCTGCTAAAACGGCTTGAGTGCCCAGCACCAAAGTACAAAAGAAAGCTCCCGCGAGCGTGCGGGAGCGTGATTTGTGAGGCAAAAATCGCATATCTTAACGAGCGGAGCGACGACGCAACCAAACAAACCCCAAGGCCAGCAAACCAATGATGGCTGCGTAGGTGGAAGGTTCGGGAATGGCCGTGACAGAAAAATCGTGAATGCCCAAAGCGGAACGGTTACCGTCAGTTAACTGGTTGTTGGAAATCTGCCACCGAAAGTAAGCTGTTTCGCCAACGCCCAAGGCACCAAAGACGCCTAAACTTGGATCCAATTCATTGACTAACAATGTGTTGAGGTCGATTGTGCCCGTTACCAAGGTGCGGTTTGCAGGCAAGGAACCATCCAGGTTAAACTGATTACCATTGCAGTGATCGGAGTGTGGTTTGGATTCCGGGTGAACTCTGAGTCGCGTGCGAGTATGTCAGTCTCAAACAAACTGCGGCCAGCTGCTACCGGATCCAGTGAAACATCATACTTAAAGCGCATTTCATTGTCTCTGCGCCCATTGACCCATGTTTCAAGCGTATAGGTGAACTCAAAAGAAGTGATGGGAGATCCAGTGTTATTTGTCACCGCAAAGATCAGACGAAAATCGTCCAGGCTAGCTGTACCGGTCGATTCGCGCCAAACGATCGAATTTGCCGAGGTGCCATTTGTGGCAGCCATCACGCCAGTGAAATCACCGGGGTTATTAGTGCCGGAGTTGAATGCGCCGCGGAAAATATCAGTGCCGCCGCCTGTTTGCCAGGACCAACCAGCAGGCAACGAAGCCTCTGTGCCATTGAAGCCTGAGAAATTCTGGCTTAATGTCGTGTTGAGCGTATCGATAGTTAGTTGTGCTGCGAGTGTTGTAGCACCGAGTACAAGAACAGCAGTTGCCGGGATCAGTTGGTTTTTCATAGTTTTCATTATGGTTTAGGATGGAAAGTGAAACTCACGGTTATCCAATCGTTGACGATCGGGTTATAATCAAAAAATACGCGTCCTGCGGAGTGGGTACCGCCGAAGTACAGCCAGTTGTCGGATTCAGCGTCGAAGATGAATGGATAGACTGCGTCGCCGGTCCAGAGGTAACCAAGCGCGATGTCGTAAAACCAATTGCCGCCGTTGGCTTCAGAACCCACCACATACCACCAAGTTTGCCCGGTTGGCTTAATCCAGCGGTTTCCACTGGCAAAATCCATACTGAAGAATTCTCCCAGCCAATCAGTGGAAAAAGTATTGCCACCGATAGATTGAGTAGATCCTAACGCAATGGTTAATGCGTGAACATCGGACATGTCTCCTTCTGTTACCCGTACGACGATAGTATCGTTGTCCAGGAGCAATTCGGTTTCCATGCGATTGGATATCAACTGCAATTGCTCGAAGCCATTGATTGCGCCAGAAACAGAAATGACGGGATGAATACCCGTACCCAGCGAGTTTTCAAAACTGCGGATATCGATGGCAGCGCCAGGCAACACGTTGAGTGTGCCACCTATGGTTAAGGGTTCTGGATCGAAGGACGGAGACTACCAGCCAACTCCACGTTTGTGCCTGAGAGTTGTCCCATGATGAGAGAGTTGGTGCGCTCCGCCAGATGCAGCAAACCTATCTGGGAGGCTCCGTTAGGGAGGTGAAGTTCACCGTCCAACACTTCAAGTCGTTCAAGGCCGGTTATTAAACCAAGCAGATGGAGTATTCCCACTGCGTCGTACCGCAATACACCACCACCGGAAATACTGCCTAAAAATGGATTTTGAGTGTTGTCTGCAGTTTAGCGTTAGTTGACTGCCTGCACGCAACAGCACCGAAGAGGCAGCAAATCCTCCCCGCAGGCCTGTAGCCGTGTGTGTACCGGACGCTAAATCAAGGGTGGCATCATTGGTGCTACCCCGAAATAAGATGTCTCCTCCGGCAAGGTGTGCGCCTGACTCAAAAGCAGTATATCCATTGTCCAATGTGATGCCACCGGTGAGAGTACTCATGCCGCGAATATAAAAGCTTCCGGCACCTGAACGCGTTAATCTGCCTGGTCCGGATATCGGTCCCTCTGCAATCAAAGTTTTGTCTGCCCCATTCACATGGATTGTGGCATCACTGGCCAAGTGCACAGGTGATGAGATTGTGGTTGTCGTGGCGCCACTGCCGGGATCCAGACGAAGTGCTCCGTTGACTCCCTGTCCTTGCCCCTCGCTGACATCACCGCTGCGTCCTGCTCCGTTAAGCACTAGATCGCCGCCAAAATTATAGCTCACATCCGAGCCGCTGCTGGTTAACCGTAACTGCCCACCGGAGAGCACGGTGATTTTTGCCGTATTTGCCAGTGCTGCAGATTCGGAAACCGCCAGGACGCCCTGCTCAATTAAAGTTTCGCCGGAAAAAGTCTTGGCCCAGCGGGTGAGCCGCAGTATGCCACCACCAGTCTTGGTGAATTTGCCAGAGCCGGTAATTGCGCCTTGAAATCGAGTGTCAGTTTCTTCCTCGCCACTGAAAAACATGGCTTGATCCACCATCAGTTCAGTATCCTGATGACTCAAATGAAGCGTTAAGGTATTTACCGATTCTGGTTCCTCTGGATCCTGGGCATCGCCATCCAGCAAGGAGATTCGATGCTGTCCAGCGTTGAGCTTCAGTACCCGCTCATTGTCAGAAGAACTGAATCGGAGAGGCGCAAATGGCAAACGACTGTCGCCTTGTAACTCTACTGTGCCATTGGAAATATCCCATCCGCCCAACCAGGAATCATTGGCTGTTTGGGCTCCGGAGAGGCGCAACAAACCTGAACCTGATTTGCGCAATTGCACTGCCTGACCAAAAGCCTGACCATCGGCAACACCAGAAATCGGACCGCGCAACTCAAGTGTGCCTTCGCCGCGTGCATGCAGTGTTGAACTGCCAAGAACTTGAACAGGATTGTTGATGATTGCGAGATCGGCTGCGGTGTTGGACTCCTGCCGAATGGCTCCATTGCTACCGTCATCCATCAAATGGCCACCACTGTTCAAAAGGATCGCACCATTACCTAAATCATAGGTCACTGTGCCAGTGCGCTCCAGCATCAATTGTCCTTGTGGATGAATGGCAATACCCTGTGTGTCCGTAATATCCGCGGAACCGATTAGGCGCAGGCGGGCGGCATGGATTTGGATGGTGCCAGTTGTAGCTATGCGACCGGTATTCTCCACGCGCAATTCACGGCGAATGCTTTCACCCTGTCCTGTTGCTTCACCAGTAAAATTGAACGCATTGCCGGGATTTAAGATCAGATCACCGGTACCGAATATACGGGAATTGTCCCGCACCCGAAAGCGTGATGAGGTATTGAGTAAATAAAACTCGGTTGCGGAATCCAAACGCATGTTGGTTCCTCCTCTAATATTCATATCGTCACCATCGCTGATTTCGTCACCCAAATGGACCACGCGGGCGGGTCGCCCGGAATCACCGGAGTTCAAAAATAAGCATCCCCCCCTTCGCGAAAAGATCTGCCTCGTCCTTCCGAGACGTTCTGAACCGTTAGTGAACCGATTGTGAAATTCTGTACTACATCGACATTGTCATTGCCATCCACACCTTCAGGACGCGGTGTACCAACCCAAACACTGATACCTGCTTGATTCGGCGGCGATCCAGCAGGTATTGGCATGGTTTGCAGCTCAGCTCGATAAATTTCACGGTTGTTAATCAGAATAGAGTTATCATTATTAACTTCACTGCCTACCTGGGCACTGTGCGCCACAGAGCCGCGGTTTGACCAAACTCCGTTCGTTCCCCACTGTTCAACCCAAACCAAATCTGCCATGAAGGGGCTTATGACCAAGTCCGCTGGTAAACCAGCAGGCAGATTCTGGGGTAAACCGCTCTGCGCTACCGCAGAAGCCGCCAACGCCAAACTACCTATCATCGAAGTGACAAATCTTTGCATACCCATAACCCCACATCAGGATGCTGGCGATTGCAATCGAAGATCGCCCGTTAAAAGGTTAAAAATTCGTGACAATCGTAACTTGTCTGTAATAAAAGTCGGAGTCTTTTGATCCAACCTATGATCGAACCTGAATAGCGAATCCGATCTGCGATGGAGCCTTTAAGTACCTGTTGGATAACAATCGGGCGGCGTTGCGATTGCCGATTTTTGTCCAGAGGTGTTGCCCTTGAGCAGGCGCAACAATTACTGCAAGGATAGCTGCTTGGGGTCAGTAATAGAGGAAGTATCGAGCGCCGCGCTCATCCTCAAAAATAATTTCTTTGCGGCTACGTTCTATGCCGACAAAACGGATGTTTAGGTCATCGTCTATGATACTGCCAGGCGTATGCCTGACCCTGCGGATGACGATGCTCTCATTGCCTGGATTATCGCGCACCAGACTGACGGTGAGATTGTCGACAAAGGCTGCTATTATTGGATCAGCGGGTGGAGGCGGTGGCGGTGGAGGAGGTGGCGGACTATCCACGATAATGGGATCGCTGATTGTTGCCGGAGTTGAAGCCTGGCTTTCCTGTTGAGCCTGGTCGGTTACAGGAGCGGATTGCTGGTGATCCCACTCTTCAGTTGAGAGCGCATTTTGCAGGTAATTCCGATAAAAGAGCGCAAAGGCGGCAATCGCAATCAACGGTACAAGGTATCTGAAAAAGGTAAAGTTCCTGCGTTTGGAGGCGGGCTTTGTATTTGAAAAGTCAGGATCCGGGACTGGTCGTTGGGGTGCTGGAGGTATTGAATGTTTCCCGGCACTGTCCTGGGCTTTTATCTGTCCCGGGGAGTCGGACTTCTTTAACTGCAACCTGGGCCGTGAGTCCTCTGACTCAGAATTGTTTTGTGTAGATGGCCCCGGCATTATCTTCAAATACAACTCTTCTTGGGTTGTCGGCAACACCAGAAATTCGAATTTGCCACTCATTATTGATGACCGAACCGACGTCAAAGGCCTGAGTTCGTCCAGTATCGCGGAAAAACAACAAAACCTTGCGACCATCGCCCATCAAGCCGCGTACCTCAATTTGGTCGATGATATCCAGAATGCGGGCGTTGGTTCCGATGACTGTATTGGATGCAGTTGACTGTAGTGAGAGCGGTTCTTCAGTTTCTGCTGCCGCTGTGACAGGGGTTGTAGGTTCAGGGGTGCTGATGGCGACGACTTCAGGGTTCTCAACGGATGCC
>JAJOKB010000082.1 GCA_021208135.1 Verrucomicrobiota bacterium
GTATCAGGATGTGTTCGGGTGATACCATTGGCCCTGGAGGCGTTTTTCGTGCGTTGCGGGAATTCGACGAGATCCGCAGAATCGTGGAGGAGGTGGAGCGCCTTTGTCCTGAGGCATGGTTGGTCAACTACATCAATCCTTCTGCTGTGTTCGGCATGGCACTGCAAAAAAATTTGTCGTACTCCTCATTTTGCTTTGTGCGACAGTTTGCATATACCCTACTTGCAACAGAATTACCTGGGGCTGCTTGGGTATGAGCATACAGATATCCGCGATTTCCGTATGAGGATTGCCGGAGTTAACCACTTCACCTGGTTGATCGAAGCCCGGTTACGCGGGCAGGATGTTATGAAGGACATTCAGGAAGCCATTCGCCTAAAAGGGGAAAATGAAGACCCAAACGCGCATGCAAAGTCCTTGTTTAACGCTCGAATCAGTGCGCGGTAGCGGACTTTTTTTGGTGCAATTCCTGTTTTGTACAGCGCACACAAAGGAATATTTGCCGTATTGGCAGGGGTATGGTGTTCATTTCAACGATGACCCCGTGCCGCCTTTGGCCTTATTTGAACATGAAGACCGTGCCCGCATCACAGAGCAGATGTGGGAAGAAATTGCTGCCTATAATACTGGCAAGCGTCCGGCAGCTGAGTTTCTAAGAACAGGCTCTTCGGACCACGCTACGGACGTGATTCAAGCGATTTGGAATGACTCTGGAAAGCACTATTATGTGAATGTTCCCAATGCAGGTGCAGTACCGAATTTGCCAGACACAGCCCTGCTCGAACTGGAATGCATAGTCAATCGCAGGGGTCCCAAACCCATTCCAGCTCCAGCAATGCCCTTGGGGCTGGTTTCGCTGCAATACCGCATCCTGGAAACCCATGAGTTAACAGTGGAAGGTTATTTACAACGGGATCCGCGCTTGCTTATTCGTGCACTGGCGATTGACCCAATTGTTAATTCCCTGACAACGGCCGAAGCCGTGTTTATGGATTTGATAGAGGCAGAGAAAGACGTTCTTCCATCTTGGTTGGTCGAATATTCAAAGACTGGAGTCGATAAGTCTGGAAAAAAAATACTACCATCCGATTCTTCACCGAATTCAGTCGATCTACAGCTGGGCCAAACCCGGGAAGGTTGGTGAGTTTAGGAAACAGGGGTTTTGACGCAACTGTGCTATGAAGTGACGCAAACGTGACTGTGCCGTTGGTCTCAATTGCGGTATAAATCATGGATGCACTATCACTCATTTGACGACCCGGCACGGGAAGTCGTAATGCACCGATACAACACGCCGACGCCCTGGATGAACTACCTGAGCAACGGTACCCTGCACACCATGATGTCGCAAGCGGGAGGGGCTCTGGCCTTTTATCGTTCACCACAAATCTGGCGCATCAATCGGTACCGTTTTTTCCATTTGCCGACAGATAGATCCGGGATGTATTTGTATCTGCGGGACGATCACGATGGTAGCTACTGGAGCCCAACGGCCGAGCCAGCGCAGGAAAAACCGACGCAGTGGGAGGCGCGTCACGGTATGGGCTATACGCGGTTCAGCGCCTTTCACAAAGGGTTGCAAGCGAAGTTGACCTACCTGATTGGACCATTGGAAAACTGTTTGATCTGGAATCTCGAATTGCACAACACCACCCAGAGGGCAATGAAGCGGGACTTGTTTGCTTATGTGGAGTTCGGCATGATGGAGTTTTTGCGGGAAATATCCTGGGTTTGTTACATGAAACATCAAATGAGTGTTCAATTTGATGCACAAGCGGATGCCCTGATATTCAAGTATGGGGTCGAGAACCAGCCCAAACCTGAGGAAACACCCTTGATTTATTTGTGCAGTGACCACGCTCTGACTGGCTTTGATGGCGACCGGGATGCCTTCATCGGCAGTTATCGTTCGGAAAGCAATCCGCAGGCGGTGGAAGATGGAAAGTGTGCCAACTCAACCTTATTTGGCGGAGATCCGTGCGGTGCCTTGCACATGATCGTGGATCTTGCCGCTGGCGAGCGCGCACCATCAACGTGTTCCTGGGGGCGGCGGCAACAGAGAATGAGGTGCGCACGGCAGTGCTGCGCTGCCGCGCGCCAGGTTTTGTGAATCAATCGGCCGATGCGCTGCAAAAGCAATGGAAGAGATACCTGGAGGCCTTTCAGTGTGAATTGGCGGACAAGGAGGCGGAACGCATGATCAACACCTGGAATCCCTACCAAGTGGAGCGCAATTTTCAGTTTTCCCGCAACATCTCTTACTATGCCACCGGCACCTTTCGTGGAGTTGGATTTAGGGACACAGCGCAGGACATCATGGCGATGATTCCGTTCGATCTGGAACGATCGAAGGACAAATTGATGCAATTGTTGGGTCAGCAATACTGCGATGGCCATGTTAACCATTACTTTTTCCCGACGGAAGGTTGGGATCCGGTCACCAGCATTCACTCCGATGATCATTTGTGGCCCATACTGACTGTTTACGATCTGATCATGGAGGAAGGATCACTGCAATTTCTGGAAGAACCAGTGGCTTGGTACGATGGAGGAAAGGCCAGCGTTTGGCAGCACTTGCAACAGGCGATCCAATTTACCTTGGCCCATCTGGGCGAGCGCGGATTCCCCTTGATGTTGCGTTCAGATTGGAACGATCAATTGTTCCGGGTGTGTCGACAAGGCAAGGGTGAGAGTATCTGGACAGCCATGCAGTTCGGAACGGCGCTGCTGAGAATGAGGGAATTAGCCGGACTGCTGCATGATGATGTTGCTGAAACCCTATACCGGAACGTTTATCAGCAGCAGCAGCAACTGGTGAATACCCTCGGTTGGGATGGAGCGTGGTTCAGACGGGCCATCATGGACAACGGCCTGTATCTGGGCACCAAGGATAATGCAGAAGCGAAGCTGTGGCTCAATGCCCAGACGTGGTCGGTTATTTCCGAGATGGGCGATTTGGACAAATGTCATCAGGCGATGAACTCGGTAGCTGAATTTCTGGATACCCCTTTGGGCATCAAAAAGATCCATCCTTCCATCACTACTTTCCCTTCCCCGGAAGATCCCCTCACCAACTACAACAAAGGGACCGGAGAAAATGGGGCGATTTTTTGTCACGCCAATACCTGGGCCATCATCGCCGAATGCATGTTGGGTCGCGGTGACCGGGCGTGGAAATATTACCGGCAACTGATCCCGAATGTCGCCATGCAACAGGCCACGCCCGAACGATACAAGGCTGAACCTTACGTTTATGCGTCCAACCTCTTTGGTCCAGAGTCCGACAAATTTGGCCTGGCGAATGTATCCTGGCTGACGGGAACAGCGGCCTGGATGTATATCGCTGCCACCCAATACATCCTTGGAATCAAGCCGCGCTGGCACGGTCTGGAAGTGAAGCCATGTTTGCCGACAAATTGGCAAGAGGCTACTGTTATCCGCATGTTCCGCGGCAAAAAAATGCGCATTAAAATCAGTTGGCAAGCAACTGAGATAACCGAGATCGCCTGAGCGTCGCGGGCTTCACGCCCAAGGTTGCGTCGATAAGCAGCCGGGGTTGTCCGCAGCGATCGCGGAATCTGGCGATAAATGTCCGTGATTCGCTGAATCCCAACTGGTCTGAAATACGCGCGACAGTCCAGTCAGTCGTGGCCAGCAATTCCCTCGCCCGTTCGATGCGCAACTCAAGCATATGCTCGGCGGGACTGCGCCCCATGGACTCGCGGAAGCGACGCTCGAGCACACGGCGCGACATGCCACTGACGCGCACCACTTCATCCATTTGCACCGGTTTGTTAAAATTATCCTGCATCCATTTGAGCGCTTTGCGCAGGGCGGGTTCGCCCACAGCCAGGACATCTGAACTGAATCGCGTCTCCACCCGCAGCGGTGCCACCGATTGCAGCATGTTCTTCACCTTCTTGCCCGACATCATGAGTTCCAGGGTTTCCGCCGCCTTGAAGCCGACGGTTTCGCCATCCAGTTTGACCGAGGATAGCGGGATCGGGCACATCACGTTCTGCAAAAAGTCATCATCCACGCCCAAAAACTGCTATTTCAAAAGGTACAGGCACACCCTTTTTGTCGCATACATCCAGCACCGTCCGGGCGCGCAAATCATTGGCAGCAAACACAGCGCAGGGTTTGCGCAAGCTGTCCAGCAAGCACCCGACACTGCGCACCATAGTGCTGGGAGGACCAATCTCCAAATTGTACACTGTGATGCGCTCGCCAATGCGAATCAACCCAAACGGTGCCGCTTCAACTACTGGCAAACCCTCAGCCTGATACAATCTGTCGAAAAAACCCTGCCGCCGCAAATCAGAGTAATAATGGTCGCTGTAGCCCACGAATGCAAAGGAGTGAAAACCCCGGTTTAGCCAATATTCGGCAGCCAGATGACCCACGGCGTAGTCGTCAGTTACCACCTTGGGAAATACAAGCCCCTCAAACCGGTTGGAGATATTGACCACAGGTATCCCACAACTTTGGTAGTACTCCGTTTGATCTGGAGTCAAATAACCACTGATCAAGCCATCCAACTCAGCCACGGGAATATCTTCACGCAGACCGTAAACCCCCTGTTGCCTGTTGACCCAACTGAAAGTCCAATTCTGGTTGGTCTGGGCAAAACGGTGTACTCCAGCCAGAATCTCACGAAAATAAGAGGAGCTGACATCGAAGGATAACGCGACTGCACGCTTCTTGACCACATACTCAGCGTAGACAATCCCCAACTCGTCTGCCAAACTTTTTTCCGCCTCACTGATCATAGAAAACCCCGAGTCGGAAAAATTGCCTCTCGTTGTGCATAGGGTCCAGGGGTAGGTACCATTGGCCGGTATCGCCGCTTGCGGGAGCGTACTGCAATGAATCCATCGGTACAGGCAGCCAGTTATCCAGGTCTGTGGACACCTCCAGAACGAAGTCAACAGCGGCGGCCCTGTTGTGCTGTGTGAATGCGACCCAGTGCTGGCCACCTTCGCGCAGGATGCTCAAAATGTCTGAATGCGATCCGGGAACCATGGGTTCCAGCCCCGCAAAAAATTTCAGTAAGTTGGGCAAGCCATCGCCAGCTGGGGTGTCCATAGGACCGCGCAACCCGGCAGGTACGCCTAGACCAGCATCCGCTATCCACGAAGCGAATCCGGGAATTGCGGGTTCTGTGGAGGTGGTTCCAATAGGCCGGGATAACACAAAGTAGCCATCAATGGTTGATCCACGCTGAGGCTGGAAGGCGTTCAAAGTGGCTAGTTCCACATCGGCGAAGTTCTCGGTAGCTCCACCATAAATGACCCGTGGCCGCGGTTCACCAGGTATGTCGCGCACATGCAAAGTCCAGGGTCGAACCCGCGAACCCACACGCGAAAGGTGCAAACGGGTGGTCATGTCGGGAGAAAGAATTAAATAGGCTCCTCCACCGCCGTACTCGGTGACTGGCACTGGATTGTAGGTGAGCGGCAAACCAACCATAAAGGTAGTGGCAGCGCTGTCGCCGCCGCTCGCAGTGTCCGTCACCACGTGTATTCTTCCGGCGGAATCCACCGCCATTTGCCCACGGATAAGACGGGCGCCGTTGGTACGTCCAGCCGTGCCGACTCGCGCAGTGAATTGCTGTACACGATCGACTTCGGCAGTGATCGGGTCCATCCGCACAATGATCATCTTGTGATCAGAAAAGGAATTAAAGAATTGATGATACGGGTCCCCGCCAACCACAGTAACCGGCACATTCAAATCAAAAGGATCCCATCTCATGATGTGATTGCCGCCTGCAGATTCAAATCCGGCGTACAACATGCCATCCGGCCCCACCAGCACCTGGTATCCGCGCGTATCGGCCATATTATTGATTACACCCGGGGTCGCAATCGGTTCAAGATCGTTGCCACGCCAATCGTAGGCGGTCCAGTGAATGACATCGCCATCAAGGTTTTGCGAGCGCACATAGGCAATCTGCACTGGATTGGGGCCACCAAATGTCTGATTGTAGCCAGTGGTGTAAACTCGGCCAAGATTGCTGTCGATGGTTAGGTTTTGGGCTTGCAAGTGTGCAGGCCAGTCGGCGCGTAAGGTGCCATTCGGGTAAAATATTCGAATACGCCCACCCGCATTGAGATCTCTGGAAGCGCTTTGATTATTTGGGGTAGCTGACAGGGTGGCGATATGACCGTCCTGTGCCATGGCAACCCGCTGTATGTTAACCGCAGACCCCGCACCATCAAAATGCCAGAGCAGTTGACTGGCACTACTGTCTAACAAAATGGCGCCAGACGCGGCGGCAGCTATCAATATTTCATCATTGGGACCCAGTACAGCATCGACGACAGTAGGTGCAACCCTGGTAACAGATAGCACTTCGGAGGCATTTTCATCCATGATAACCACCATACCTGCTGAGCTGTTGTTTGCTGCCGCAAGGACCTGTGGGACAACGCCACCAGGGGTGCCAGTCCCATAATTGGCTACCAGTGCAATCCTGCCGTCTGCCATGATAAAGCTGGCAACCACCCGGTCAGAGTCTGAGTTGCCGCCAAAGTAAGAGATCTGAACTGGATCCCAATCTCCCGCAAATGGGGACAACTCGACAGGTTCGTTGGCAAAAGTGAGATCCAGACGGGGGCCATTGCCGGAAGGGTTTTCACGACTGTGGAACACCGCAAAGGGTGCCGACACCTGAGTACTGGCCATAACAATGGTGACGGAAGTCATGCCACGGGCTTGGGCGTGTTGCAAGAAGCGGGTCACATTCCATTCGTAGTAGCGCGGCGCACCATTGGTGATCACCTGAGAATCCAGGGGGGGAATGGGCGCGCGGTGGTCTTGTGTTCCAGGTGACCGTCGCTTCATCCCATCCATTGTCAAATCCAGCATACGCAAGTGTGGGCACATTATTGCCCTGGGTGCTGTTCAGGTTGCCGTACAATCTCAAGATCGCACTCTCAATGGGTGTATCCGCCGGTGGTACAGCAAAGCGCAAAAAGGCTTCACGATAAAAATCCTGATCTGCAATATTGGAGGCTTTCACTGCCAGAATATCCATCGATGTGGAGCCAAATGCAGTGGCCGCGTGTACCCCACCCTGCCCAAAGGCATCCGCCAGTGGCACTGACCTGTCCAAAGGATCGGTCGGGTCAGTTGGATCAGTCGGGTCTGTTGGTCAGTCGAATCAATGGGATCAACAAAGATCAGAATCGCTGTGCTTGTTGCGGCCACGGTTCCGGCGACAATCACATCTGCTGTTACTGTGTATTCGCCGGGCTGTAACTCCGTCAGGGTTACTTGAAACGGATCAGCGGTCGCACTGGCGGCAAACAAACCATTCAGAATAAAGTCAACGCGTTCGACGGCATTGTCGTTATCCTCAACCTCAGCGATGAGATTGATGGGGACACCAAAGTCAAAGTGCATGCCGTTGAGGGGTGCGACTATTGCCACTGCCGGGGGTATTGGATCCGGTTCACCTGGTTCGTCGCTCACAAATCTGGGACTTTCTTCAGGCCCTGCAATCGCCGTGTTTTGTGGTAGCAAGGCGATGTCGTTGGCGATCATAAGGCGGTCGATGCGCATACCTGTTTCGCGGCGCAGAATATGTATGGTATTCGTGCCTGCGGAAAGGTGACCCAGATTGACAATGCGCGCAGAAGGGGTCCACGCCCAGGCATTGGCTGTGCCCTCAAACGCACGATTATTCACCAAAGCACCATTCACCCCAATTACCAATGAATCATAAGCACTACCTGGAGCGATACGACGAATATTCAGATAGTAGGTGCCGGGATTGGAAATGTGCACCGAATATATCAACTCGGCAGCTGATCTCCAGGCACCGTTGCCAATCGACAACTCAGGAAAGCGAACATAACCTTCACCAGTAAACCCTGAAGTGGTCGTACTCAGCGTCCAATCATGAGCGTCGTTGTTGCGACGATACTCGTCAAAATTTTCTGCTTCTATGACAGCCACTCCATTCACTTCCCGGAATAGGTTGTCGGAGGGATTCACCGGATCCACAGGATCGACTGGGTCGGTAGGATCGGTAGGGTCGGTGGGATCCGTGGGGTCAATTGGCCCGGGTACGTCCGTCAAATCGGTTTTCTGTACGATCAGGAAGTCAAAAAAGCCTCTGGCCGAGGCGTTGATGGCATGTGGCTCGAGCTGAAAGCGAATGGTATGGACACCGGCAGGCAGCTCGGGTGAGGTCCACATTGGCAATTGAAATACAGCTCCCGAGCGGTCCTGAAAGGTCGTTATTTCCTCTCCGTTGATGAAAACCCGATAGAAATTACTGGTGGTGTTGGCATTGTTGTAACCGTAATAAGTAACTCTGGTGCCGGTAAAGGTGTACTCGATATAAGCACCAGTGTTGTTATTATTGCGCATTGCGCGCCCACCGTCGTGTCTGTCGTCAAACACGGAAAACCAACCACCCACCAAGCGCAAGTTCGGATTGTTCTCGTCAACCTTGACAGCCTGACTGCGTACAAATCGAGTGGGTATGGAATCCAATGTCGCGCCACTATCATCTATCAACCGGGCTACCAGCATGTGCTCGCCTAACGGCACATCATCCCAAATAAACTCCCAAGGTAATGACTGCGCGGAAGCTACGACCTCACCATTATTGAGAAACTGAACACTGGCAATGGATCGGCCTGCGGCAGGAGCGCCCTCAATGCGCACCATGGGTATGCCCTGTTGGGTGGTTAAAGTCTGCTGCCTTGGTTGCGAAATGGCGATGTAGCCGGATTGCCCGCGCAGTGCATCCACCTGAGCTTGATACAAATCCGTGATTTGAGGCACTACATTGCGTTCAAGAAAAATAGCATTTTTCTGCTCCGGCGTACCACACACAGTGGACGCAGAGCCGGGACAACCGGTCAACTCAGGACCAAACCACCCCACCAAAGCCCCACCGGAAAACAACTCGTGGTGATTAACCCAGATACCGCGGTCCACAGTGGTCACATTCCAATGCACCAAACGTTTGCCGGCGTGGGGACCATTGTCGTTGTCACCACCTGATCCAGAACCAGCCGGGTTGACTACAAAAATATTAGTGCGGATTTGATCGAAGGGCATCACACGGTGGGAGTCGAAGGTGCCCTTCAACATCGTACCATTGCGCCAAACCAAACCACTGGAATAGGCTTCACTGTTGATGCCGTGATCGATGCGATGGTTGACGTCAAAAACGAAGTTTTCAAACAACAAGTCCGCGGACATGACCCTGGCGGTAAACCCGTGGTGCCAAGTGTTGGCTCGGTCGGTGAATTCAGTGAGAGTAACGTTGGCAACGGTGATCTGCTTCCCAGCAGCAACCAAAACTCCGTTTTCCCCATCGGCAACGGTGACGTTCCGTACCCAACAATCAACTGCACGATTGATAAAAATCCCGTTCCATCCCTTGTCCTGCAAGTGCTGATACGTGCCCACATTGTTTGAATTGAGTCGTATCGTTAGGTTTTCCACTCCCGCCTCATAGAGAGGTCCGAGGCTGTCCAGATCAATGATATGAGGTTGCCAGTTGACCCTGACAGCTGTGCGCAATGGCTGCGCCAGTGTGATGGTATTTCCATTGATTGCGGCTACTTGCACCGGCCACTGATAACCTTTGCTGTCGGAGTAGCGCAGCGTGCTGTGAAAAGACCAGTTGTATAGGGACTCCACATGATTACTGCCTGCCAACTGCCGTTGAAACTCATTGCTGGTGGAGCTGATGAAAAATCTGAGCATGATCCACATGCCCGGACGGATGGAAGAGGCATCCTCAAGTACCAGTGTGTTCTGCCCGACAACCGCATCTTCTACCACAGTGGTTAGGGTCCTGCGGGTATATTCAGAATCCACCCAAAACTCGGACCGGCGATTGGAATACCGTCCAGTGCGCCAATTGGTACCAAAGGCAGTTTCCGGATAATTGCGGGCATATTCCAGCCCGACATCAAAAGTGTTGGGGCCAGACATCCAGATTAAACCACCCAGCCAGGCGTATTTGGATTTAGTGCTGGTGCCATCTTCCCCAACCACATCCAGCAGGTGTCGGGTGAAGTGCAGATGAACGCCGGTTTCTGACTCACCGCGCAAAACCACTCCGCTGAAGCGCATCCATAAAAATCCATCAATACGGTAATGACCATTCGGAATAAACACCGCCCCGCCGCCGCGCTCCCCGGCATCCCCAAATGGCCCGCCAGAAGGCCTTGGTGCTGTCTTCAACTCCTGTGGGATCCGCACCAAAGTCAACGACCACATTATTGACAACCGGAACATCCGGGATCGATACCTGGCCACGCCGGTATCCTGCAAAGGAATTGTTCGGCACCTGCGGATGCGTATCCGGTTGCAATAACCACTCAGCAAACAATTCATCACTGTTCGCAGGTTGCGCAATCGCGCTCAAGGCCAGGCCTAACGCGCACACCAATGTGTACATCCAATAACAAAACTTTTTCATGGGTATCAGGGGGAAACAATTACGGTCAAAGTGAGTAATTCGAAATCCTACACCAATGCCCCATAAACAATGAAGACACTAAGGCGTCTTTTTATGGCATTATTGCGCCAACCAATATGAGAACACTAACCGACTCAGTGCACTCGTGCCTTCGCTCCGCGCAATGGCTGAGGGGCATTGCAATCCTTCTGCCCGCAGACACAATTTCAGCTTATCAACGATCAACGCAAATTCAGCGCACGTGACTGTCGCATCAGGTTCGAATTCACTCAAACATTCCGGCACCTGATCCGGGCGGTGCAGATAGAAAAAGTGCGGCCGCTCATCCACACGTTCACATCCAAAGATTAAAACCCCATTTCTGGTAGCCAAATCGTAGAGGGTTTCAACTGCCCTGAAATGTGGGTGTGAAAGTGAGACATCAGAGTAGTGACTAGCGCTTACGCTAATTGGAATATTCAGGCAACGAACCAGCCAATGCGCCAGTTCCGACCTGCATAGCAAGGCACCCAGGTTGAATTTTAGATTACTACCCGATGGAATGAAACCAGATAACGCAGCCAATTGAATTTCCTTAAATCCCACCGTTTCAGGCATAATATCCCGGAACCAGATCAGCGTGCAACCCTCACTGATTAAAGAACGCTGCAATAAAGAGACCTGCAAGTGGCCGGGGGCGCAGTTCAATTGTAGGGAAAGCGCGGCAGCCCTGCCCGCCGCCTGACCTGTTTGCACCCAAACAGGTTCCATTCTGACAGCAGTAAAGGCAACATGGGTACACGAAAGACAGACCGGAACCAACAAATTTTCAGGACTGCCTTCCTTTGGAACCATTGCCGCAAAGGGAACCTGAAAGGGCGCTCTTACCCCACGCAGAAAAAACCACCCTTCCGGCTGCTCCACACCTGTTTCCGTTACCACACGTCGACAAGTCTTACCATCCAGCTCAAAGTCGCCAATAGCAACACTGTCGGCTTGAAGAGGCGGACGTTCGCCATCTCCTGTTAACCAAGGATTGATATTGGCCTCATTCAAAACCACCTGCCCTTGCAATCTCCGACCTTCCCGAATGTAGATTTGCTCAGGCAAATTGCAATTGGCGGTAAACTCATCATGAGCCAAGGCAATATCCTCCAAGCCTAATTCCGTCTGTAAATAATACAGATAACCTTGAGCAAATCGCACACACTCTTCGCGCAACCACTTACGTTCATGAGGTGCAGCAAGCACAAGATCACGGGAGAGAGTATCATGCCCGTAGAGTGGTAAATTCAAATCAAACTTGCCGTTTGGGAGTTGGCTACTGGGCAATTTAAGCGGTTCTGTGCCGGGGGTGAACCAAGAATACACATCCGTACTATACCCTTCCGGCATGGCTACCTTGATGCGGGACTTGGAACCCTGCGGATAGCGCTTTACAACAGGCCTCAAATTGACTCCCATCACACAATCGTCAGCCAATCCCGTGGATCCTGGTAGAATCGTTTGCGGTAACCAACCGAGCACAGGTCTGCGCTCCATGTAATGGGTGAAAATTACCCTGCGTGCGGCTCCAATCGGGTTCTAGGTTCTCTGCCGATGGCATATTCACAACCAGCGAAAGCAAGCAAGTCACCTTCATAAGTGGCATCTATAAATAGGCGTCCTGCAAAAGTTTTCAATTGTGATTCATCGAGGGCACTGCAATTTCCAAGTGCATCTAAAGCAGGCATACACTGAACTTCCATAATCTTGCCATTCAGCACTTTGCACGCGGAGGCAACCATTCCATAACGGACTTGCAGATTTGGCGATGATGCCAGTATCTCAGACCAAATCCTCCGTGCTACCTTTGGTTCGAAGGTTATACTACCTGATTGTTTGATGGCAAACAGTGCGGCTTGATCATCGTGGGCCCGATAATAATCCAATACTCTGCATACAAATTCTTTGAGAATACCACTCACACTATCAGGCGAGGCTAAATCTAAAATTGACAAGCCGTTACTGAGCATACCACCTGCATGAAAAGTCGATTCCAACAGAATCACCGACACCCCCTCCCCCGCGCCGCTTCTATCGCAGCAGCACAGCCAGCTGGAGTAGCTCCCACAACAACCAGATCATGAATTTTGGTCATACAGGTATTGTGCGCGAAACGTAGATTTGTCGATAGGCAATTTCGCGGCTCAATGCAGCCATTTTGCGTCAAACGGTATAGTGAAATCAACTGTGGACAGCTTAGACCATATTACGATTCACACAACCATACCCTTGCGCTGTTACGAAGGATTTGAACCTTGAGAACACGAAAGGAGAACGGCTGCAATGAAAGACCTCTTTAATCCTACCCTCAAGCTACAACCGAATCAAAATTCTGCTACCCCACTTCCAGCAAGTCCCCTCACGACAAAATCGGAAGCACGGAATTACCCGAGACTCAGTTATGCATTCTTTATCCTGAATTTTCTCAGTCTAAGTTTAGGACAGGGCAGCATCTGGGCAAACCCATCAGGTGACTATCGATTCTTCGATTTCGATACTGGAGGCTGGACCACAGGGATCAAAATCCACTCGGGCGGCAGGCTATACGCTCGCACCGACGTGGGGGGAGTTTACCGCAGCGATGATCACGGGGCTTCATGGCAATGGCTGGGCGGGCACCCCGCGTTACATGGCGCTGCACCTGTTCAAGGAATAGCCATATCCCCGGCAAACCCTGACATACTGTTCATCGGTACAGGCACGGACTCTGCGCCAACAGATCCCTATCGGGGCATCTGGCGGAGCATGGATGGGGGTGCAACCTGGACACAAGTTCTCCCATCAGTTAACTTTTCCGGGAATGGTGAAGACAATGCTCCAGCAGCCTCAAGATGGGGAGGGCCTTGCATAGTCTTCGATGAGAACGATCCTACCTCGACAACCATTTGGGCGGGAACCAGAAACGGACTGTGGCGCTCGTTGGACTCTGGTGATAATTGGTCCCAGGTAGGCTCATTTAACAACCCAATTGTTGCTGTTCATTTACCCTCTACACCCACTCGGACCGGAGAAATCTGGGTGGGTGGCCATCATCATCTGGCTGTCTCAATCAACGGAGGTGATTCCTGGACCTTTTTCCAAGGCTGGAAACATGTATATGGCATTGTAACACTAGCTGATGACTCCAATGATTCAAACCTCAATGGAGAAGTTCTGGTGGCTGGAATGGATTATTCTAACCAGGATAAGCTGGTAAGAATCAGTGCCACCAACTGGCACCAACCGCAGTACTTTCAGGTAGAGAATGTGCCGCTCACATTTGGCGGCACAGGTACCCTGCCGCTGTTGGCTATTCTGAATCAAGGTACCAGGCTGGTTGTTGGCAGAAATGATGGTGCTCCTCCCCATTGGTCGGCTGATGGTGGTCGCTCTTGGACTGCCATGTCAGAATTCACTGTGCCAGAACCTGGGCAAGTTTGGCGCAAACCTAATGAAGACTGGCTTCCATATGGCAGAAATCGTATGGTTCAAGATCCGCAAAATCCGAATAGACTCTACCTTGCCACTGGATTCGGCCCATTCATCAGCACTGATTTTGGTGAAAGTTGGACTTACAGCGGTACGGGAATTGGTGAAGTAGTCCCCGGCAAGGCAGTATTTCACCCCTCCGATACTAACCTGGTAGCTATACCAGCCGCAGATATTAATGCTATAGTCATAACCGATGGCGGAAAATCAGGAAGAGCCGCCTACTCAATCCGGGCAAAAACAGAATTTTGGCCCAATAGCACCTGGAATTCATTGGCTTTTCTTTTCACCGAAAGCAGATGGATTTCCTTTGGGAATTACTTCGGAAATTCTCCTCAAATTGTCATATCGGAAAATGAAGGCAGTGACTGGATTGTTTATAATCGCCGGAGCGGTCAGGATGCCCCAAAGTCATTCTATAACCGACTCAACGGTCTTCCTGATTGGCAACCAATCGTTGGCGCAGTGGTTTCGCCGGCTGACGAAAACGATATCCTCGTGCTGTCAGGCATATTTGCGGATCAAGGAGGGGTCTATCGAAGCCTGGATGGCGGCATGAATTGGCACAGAACTCAATACAATTCCGGGGGGATTTTTGGGAATGACTTTCATGGTTACAATAATTTTTACGCAGACACGCGTCCTGACAAGTGGCATATACGGTACCTGTTTGCCAATGGTGCAGCTCCGCATCGTTCTGTGGACAATGGGGAGACGTGGACAGCACTACCCCGCCCAATGGGCTGGCGGGAGTGGGGTTCAATTGTTATGAACAGAGAGCGGCCCGGAGAGCTGTGGGCAGCCATGAGTCTGGATGGATCTCACACGGAGTATATGGGACTGTACAAACTTACGGATGCATCCATCGAAGGGCTTTCAAATTCGGATTGGATCCAAATGGGTGACTTCACAATGGAGCATACTCACTTACACCCTGCTCCCATTGATGCGGTAGGAGATTTTGTCGTGCTCTATGGTAGACGACCTGGTGACAACCTTGCGAGAATTTACATCAGCAATGACAGCGGTCAGTCTTGGGAAGTCTTGCCTGGTTCAGATGGCAAATTCAATACGGTAACAGCACTGGCATTGGATCCACACCGCCCTGGCAGTGTATGGATCAGCTCCGCAGGTCGTTCAGTAACAGCTTACTTCCCCTCAGGTACCAGTTGGCAAGACTGCGATCCTGAAGACGATTCTCTCTCCTTATGGTTAAATTCCCTCCCTGAACAGATAAGGAGCATCCACGACACAATCAACGGCACGGACCTCCCCAACGGCATTCGCTACGCTATGGGTATGGAACCGCTTTCGGTCGATTCATCCAAACAACCACAACTGCAAAAGCTGTCCAACGGGAACATTGCGCTGACGTATTCTCAGCGAGTGGATCTGGTTGGCACATTGGAAGTCGTGTGGAGCACAAATCCTTTCAGCGGACCGTGGCAAGTTGCAGAGACCATTGAATTGGCGCTCGAGGACTCCTACTATTCCTTTCAAGCTATTGGCCCTGGACCTTTGCCGGTATTTTTCCGGCTCCGTTATTGTCGTTGAGAACCCCATCAGCCCAATTTTGCGAGTCGGTATACCTTGCACTCAAAAGCCTCCAATTCAGATCCAAAAGCACCTTTGACGACCCTGACGGGAGTGGGGTAAATACAATCCGTTATCTGCACTTGAATCTCAGCATCCAGACCTAGTTCCTGCCATGAAAACTCAGCGCATTGCTTCGAATTTCCCCGGTTGAACAACCCTATGGCGAAATCCCCGCCGAGTAGGGGTTTGACAATCAACTCCACACCTTCAGCGCGCGTGTAAACCCTCGGCTGGCTGCAAAGCGGATCTTGATTGATGGCAATCAACTTAGGGTTGGAAAGCAGGGAAAAGGTAAAAGAATCCAGATCGTCCAAGGGACAGCCAATGAGCAATGGCGCGCTCAAGAGACACCAAAGTGCAAAGTGTGTCTGCTGCTGCATGGGATTCAATCTGGTTGGGCGCAGTGTACCCCAGCCAACTTTGCCCAGAACCAGCATATCAGGATCCGCAAAGGAACCGGGTGCCGTGAACGGTTGCCAATATTTATGAGCATCCCAGACATTCAGAATACCGTGAACTTGACCGGTGCCATCGACTCCTTCCACATGCCAGTAATCATGCAAGTCGGGTGTTGTTCGCCAAGCGTTGGCATAACCGCCCACATCAAGAGCAATCGATTTGGGGCAATTGTTTGACAACGACAAGACCACATCGCGCCCACTGGAATCTAGCGCTCGCCACATTCGAATAATCGAATCCATATCATTGGGGCACCAATCATACTTTAAATAATCGATGCCCCAATCAGCCCACTGCCGGGCATCCTTGTAGTCGTGGACGTAAGGTCCGATGTAGTGGTCCGGAATAATCGCATGCCAGTTGGTGCTCCAGTCGGAGTCCGCCGCTGGAGGCGACCAATCAGAGCCGTCTACGGCGTGACTCGAACCTCCTATTTTACCAGCGTAGGAAGTGCGCCACGGAGTCGAGTAAATGCCAACTTTGAGTCCCAAAGCGTGTACCTCTGCACATAGGCAGCGCATATCGGGAAAATTGGCATTGGGTTGAATCGCATTGTAGGGCCCTCCGCGCCTTCCTTGCCACCCATCATCGATGTTGATGTAGGTCCAGCCAAAATCGGCCAATCCACTGGTATGCATGGCGTTAGCGGCTGATATAACTTTATCATGATCCAACTTGTCAGCATGGCAATTCCAGCTATTCCATCCCATAGGAGGTGTAAGGCAAAATTTGAATCCTACCTTAAGTTGGAGGATGTGTAGAGTCCGGCCAGCAGCATTTGAGACTTCGATACGAAGATCGTACGCACCTGGCTCGCAGACAGTTCCGGACAAGACGCCGGTAACTGGATTCAAAGTAACGCCTGAAGGCAATCGTTCAGCCTCAAATTTCAAAGGTTTGAGACCACTGGCGGCGATTCTGTGCAACAGTGGTCGATGGGGACGCACTCCAAAAACCTTTGCGCTGTGAATAACAGGTAAACCCGATCGTTGTTCAACCACCATGGAAGGAATCTCTTGTGCAAAATTATGAAAAACTCATCCGGCCACTTGCTACTAAACTGGCACGGATGAGCTGGATGGTTTTGGGGAAAGCGGATAGAATCAGAAGTTTGCGGACAAGGTGAATCGCCACTCTCTGGGAGGAGCCCAATAAGGTGCTACGAAGTCTCCAGCTCCATAACCGCCGACAAAGTTTTCATCAGTCAGATTTTTCACTGAAATGTCAAAGTTCCACCATGTTTTGCCGATCTGACGCCCATATCCTACCCCTGCTTCCAAAATCCATTCCGAAGGCAATCGAATCCGATTGTTGGCATCGTTAACGAGATCTCTAGTATTTAAATAGCGCTCAGAGAAGTGCACAAACCCACCACGCAGATTCAGGCCGTTCAATACACCTTCACGCACTTCATACTTGGTAAAAAGCGCTACCTTGTGCAGTGGTACAAACTGCATTCTCAAGCCTTCAAAAAATGGGTTTTCAGGGTCCCTGCGAACTTTGGTATCGGTATATGCGTAAGAACCTAAAATGGACCAGTTAGGTAATAGTGAGTATAGAGCCTCAAACTCCAATCCACGGGACTATCTTCCCCATCAGATGCATAGTCCACATATTCTTCTCCCGTGAAAGGATCAATGCGCTGAGCACGCTTGGCTACATTGGTTTGCTCTAGTTGATAAAACGCCACCGTTGTTACTAAACGTGAGTCCAACGATGTGTACTTTAATCCGAACTCAAAGTTTCTGCCTTGCTCAGGGTCCAATAAGGTACCGTCGCGCGTATTCTGCGTATCTGGATATAGCGATTCGGCAAACAAAGTATACACGTTGAGCGACGGTGTAACCGCATACGAAATGCCTGCCTGCAATGCCAGGTTGCTGTTTTTATCCGGCCCACTTGTGCCATCTGCACCCCAAACATTACGGAATGTTTCCGTGCGTTCATAGCGCGTATAGCGAAGGCCCCCCATCAAATACAACCGGTCATCCAACAAACTCCAAATATTACTGACAAAAAATTCGTCTGTATTGTTTGTTTTTGGACTGAGAAACCAACCTGCCCACCAATTGTCTTCAGTCCATGGAAATGGACCCGTATTCCAGTCAATCGGCGATGTACGATAGTTCACAGGGACCTGATGCGGATAACGTAACCGGGTAAACTCGGGAAATTGAGTATTCCAGACCGTATCTGCATAGGCAAACAAATCACCCGAAACTTCTACCGGACCACCGCCATTCCATCTTTGGAACTCGAGATAACTGTACTTTTCTCGATCCCTTTCATAGCCAAACATCAAGGTCGTTGTTGTTCGATCGCCCAATTGCCAACGAGCTGTGAAGTGTTGCCGAAAAAAAGTTACGTCATGTGTTTCATAAGTCAGCTGATTCAAGGCACTTCCGTTGCCATCAGGATTGCGCTGGCTGGGTCCCAGTGTAGCATTATTCAACGCATCCCACAGCCGCGAATACATGGTTCGGGATACCAACCAGTCCGTAACCTGCAACTTCGCATCTACGGTGAAAGTACGTACCCAAAGATCATATCGCGCATTCCCAGCCATGTAGTTGTTAGTAGCTGGCAACTCTAGAAAGGCATTACCGAATTCGTTCAAAATTGGCCCTGATCCAGTTCCAAAGACATTATCGTTATTCTGGTAGTCAAGACTGATCTCCAGACGTTTGAATGGCCGCAAAACCAAAGACGCATAGTACTGTTCCATATCAACCAAGGCACCATTTTTATCCTGCCAACCGTCTGCCTTATTGACGTAAACTCCGGTGCGGAAGGCAGCCTTTGCAGGCTGTCCTTCATTGCCCAGCAATCCGACCGGACCACTCACATCGACTGCCGCCTCACGCCTGGACCAACTTCCTGTGGATAACATTATATTGCCTCGGTACTCCTCAAAGGAAGGCTTCCTTGTGATGTAATTAATAACGCCACCTGGACGCGCCACACCATGCATGATGGCTGCGGGACCGCGAATCACTTCCACCCGGTCAACATTTGCCGTCCAGCCCTGATAATATTGCTTCAGTCCATCGCGATACAAAAAACCGCTTTCAAATCCTCTTAACGTCAATGTACCCAAACGGGTATTTCCGCCAGGCATGGCGCCCGCCGTGTAAAACAATGCTTCATTAACGGTGCGCGCCCCGATGTCTCTAATGAACTCGTCTGTTATGACGGATATGGAAACTGGAACGTTTTGAATTAATTCATTCATCCGTGATGCACTGAACGAATTGGTTGCAAGCCAACCTCTGGTTGTATTTGCCTGCACCTCAAAATCCGATAATGTTATTATTGGTGCTGCACTGATATCTGCCTCCTCTTCGACAGCCACGGACATGTGCAAAGGGACTACGCCAAGTGCAACAAAAACTAAGGGACTTAATGCCCTGCTACAAGTTTGGAATCGGGTGTTTAACATATAGGGTATAGTTTGTTGTGAATGAACAGAAACTAACCGAGCGGTAACAAATCACTTCACAATTGCTCAAGTTTGGCTTTATGTTAATCGTAATACCACACCATGGCTGCCCCCACCCTAAAAACCATTGCCTTAAAGGCTGGTGTCTCCATCAACACCGTGTCTTTGGCTCTGCGCAACAGCCCCCGAATTTCAGTTGCTACCAGGACATTAGTTCACGGGATCGCCCGCGAACTGAACTATTGTCCCAATCCTTATGTTTCTGCTCTGATGAGTAGCGTTAGCAGAAACAAAGGTATTCCCAGAGGTGCCACTTTGGCATTCCTCGGTGAGTTCCCACTGGAAATCTGCAAGACGGAGCACCCTTACCTTTATCGCTTTTATACAGGTGCTCGCAAACAAGCCGCTGACTACGGTTTTGCACTGGATTATTTCGTCGCTAAAGGTGGGCCAACCGACAGCGCTCAATTGAGTAGAATCATTGCATCACGTGGCATCCAGGGCGTGATTGCGGTTGCCATCAATCCGCAACATCCACGACTGGAATTGAAATGGGAGAATTTCTCTGCTGTAATCATCGGGTTTGGAGAGACTTCAGCTCCCTTACACCGAATCGAAAACGATCAGATTCAAAGTATGGATTTGGCCATAGAACGTATTGTGGCATCTGGAAAAAGGCGCCCGGGTATGTACTTCTGTTGGTCACACGCCCACAGACCTTTATTCGAGCGTTACACCATGGCGTTCAGGCAGGCATTGGTAAGGCATGGTTTGGCTCAAAAAAATTCACTTCATTTCACAGAATCTCCCAACATCCATGACTTCTACGACTGGGTTGACAGATCCAAAATCGACGTCGTGCTTTGTCTGCACTCAACACCGCTTTTTTGGCTGAGAGATGCCGGGTATATTCTTCCAGAAGACATTGGCTTTATATGCTGTGATCTGCGCGATGAAGACATAAACTTAAAGATCTCAGGCATCCGCTACAACCATGAGGCCGTTGGAGAGACGGCTGTTCATGTTGTATCCGGATTAGTTAGAAGAAATACTCGAGGTGCCATGTCGCTACCGAGCCTAACTACTTTACCAGGACTGTGGGTGAGTGGCAGCACTGTCTAGTCAAGTCTTCCAAACCGCTGTCGTAAACCAGTGCGACAAAATCAACGCAAATTAGTATTACTATTCATACAAAACAGTGGTTGCGGAATAAACCATAGGTTTCAAACCTGCAGTAACATGAATCCGTCAACCGCATTTCCCGAAAATTTCGTATGGGGTACAGCAACCGCAGCCTATCAAATAGAAGGTGGCTATCAACAAGATGGTCGCGGTCCGTCCGTATGGGATGTCTTTTGCCATCGTCCCGGCAGAGTGCTCAATGGTGACACAGGCGATGTGGCCTGTGATCACTATAACCGCTGGCGGCAGGATATTGCGTTAATGAAGCAATTGGGCGTCAAAGCCTACCGTTTTTCCATCTCCTGGACCCGCATCTTTCCTGAAGGCGAAGGTCGGATCCATCCAGCCGGCTTGAAGTTCTACAGCGATCTGGTGGATTGCCTGTTGGAGGCCAAAATTACGCCTTACGTTACTCTGTTTCATTGGGATTATCCCTATGCCCTATACCAAAAAGGGGGATGGTTGAATCCTGATAGTCCGCTCTGGTTTGAAAAATACGCCGCCACAGTTATCAAGCACCTCTCGGACCGGGTTTCCAATTGGCTAACCTTGAATGAGCCTCAATGTTTTATCTGCTTGGGACACGGTGATGGCAGCCACGCGCCTGGGGAAAAGCGCAATCATGCTGAGATCCTGCAAATGGCACACCATGTATTGTTGGCTCACGGCCGTGCCTGCAAAGTGATCAGAGAACATGCGGTATTACCTCCGCGCATTGGTTTCGCACCAGTGGCAGTTTACGCCTGCCGGCATCGGAAAGCGCCGTCGATATAGAGGCAGCGCGGGCAGCCACTTTTGCTATTGCCGAACCCAATCTGTGGAACTGGACCTGGTGGATGGATCCAGTATTCTTCGGCCAATACCC
This sequence comes from Verrucomicrobiota bacterium, assembly GCA_021208135.1. Classification (GTDB taxonomy): domain Bacteria; phylum Verrucomicrobiota; class Verrucomicrobiia; order Opitutales; family Oceanipulchritudinaceae; genus JAJOKB01. The sequence goes on from JAJOKB010000082.1 coordinate 21,490, forward strand.
CGAAGATGGTCAGCGCCATTTCCACAAAGATATGCCCAAAATTGCTCCAGGAGATTTGGAACTCATCAAACAACCCTTGGATCTGATAGGCAATAATCTCTACACAGCCTCCAGAGTCAGGGCTTGCGATGGTGGCTTTGAAACTGTCCCTCATCCTGTCGGCATTGCCCGCAGTACCATGAGTTGGGCATTCACCCCGGATGCGCTGTATTGGGCTGGAAAGTTCTTCTATGAGCGCTATCGCCTACCCGTTCTGGTAACGGAAAACGGTATGGCCGCCAGCGATGTGGTCACGCGCGATGGCAAAGTTCACGATCCTTGCCGCATCGAGTACATCGGGCGCTACCTCGAGGGTGTGAAACGTGCCATAGCCGAAGGCATTGCCTACGAGGGCTATTTTTACTGGTCATTTATGGACAACTACGAGTGGCACCACGGTTACAGTCAAAGATTCGGTTTGGTGCACATTGACTACCCAACCCAAGTGCGTACACCCAAGGACTCCTTCCACTTTTTTCAACAGGTCATCCAGTCCAACGGCGCTATTATTGATCCGTCAGTAGGAGATTACAACACACCACGACGTGCTTCGAGTTGCTGACGAACTTGGCCCATTGTCTCCCTGTTCAACGGATATAGCCGCAGCAGAATCAAAGTTATCAGCAAAAATGCGATAGGCAGTAAGCTGAATAGCAACAGCATAGATCGCGTGACTTCTTCCGGTTGCTTCATGCCCAGTGCCACATCAAAACCTGTCCACTGCAAAAGGAATCCGGAAAGTCCAGCCGAAATGGTCATCGCAAATTTAATAAACCATGACCACACGGCATTGATGCTACCTTCGCGCCGCTTGCCTGTCTCCAATTCATCATAATCCGCGATATCGGGAATCATGGAAGTCAGAATCATCCATATCGCATTGACCACTCCAGCATAAAAAATTGCAGGAATCAGTTGCAGATAAGGATAATCCGGATGCATACACACCAAATTTAACAGACTATTTACTATACCTGAACAAAGAACCACCGCAAGCGCCACTTTCTTGTCATATCTACCACAAAACCATACCCAAAATGGCAAACTTACCATAGCAGCGAAAAACATGGATGTGGCCTTCCACCCCTCAATAATCGCTGCATCCTTGATAGCTCCTTGGTTAACGTAGAAAATGTTAACATACTGTCCGAGAATAGAGACTGTGCCAAACCCCACAAAATGGAAAAAAATAATGCCTACCAAAACCCAAAGTGGCGTTAATCGAAAAGTCTGTTTTAATGAATTCCATAGCCCCTCAGTCGACTGACTCATTACGGAAGTCCCCACGAAACGCTCTTTGACAAAAACGGCGGGTATCACACCAAAAATCACTATCACCACTGCCAAAACCACACTGATTACACGAATACCACGTATGATATCAGGATCTCCACTCTCGGGATCAGCGAAGTAAGAGGAACTGATCAAGGCTAACGTCCAACCTCCTGTCAAAACCGCTACATTGGCAAAAAAACGTTCGATAAGCCGATATGGAAATGCGCTCATCATAATCTGGCGTCAGTTCCAACATAAAGCTGTAATAGGGCATCGCCCACATAGTAAATGCACTGAATAACAGAATACCCATTACTGCCAGGTAAATGACCATAACTGTCTGACTCCAGTTCGCATCCATTCGCCACATAAAGGGCATGATAAGACCGCATAAAATCGCCCCAATCAAAATATACGGACGCCTGCGTCCCCAACGAGTTCGCGTATTGTCAGATAAATTGCCCATCACGGGATCCAACATCGCATCCCAACATCGATAGACAACTAATAGTAATCCCAGTAAAGCAGGGCTAATTCCGTATCCAATGTTAAATACAGGCATCCATAATATACTGGTTGTTAACCCAACTGTTAACCAATCCAAGCAACCGCCTGCACTAGAAAAAAGTTTATCACGCCTGGATAAAGGTTTTGTTGCCAAGGTGCTGCCTTCAAGAGATTCCATTTTTATTAGGGGGAAACAACGGGGTTATTTGCAGACTTGCTATTCCATTTAGTTTCACGTTAAACCTAGAGCGTCAATAAAAATTCGAATCAACATGGCGGAGACAATTGAAAAATCACTTTTGCATAGGATACAGCCTCGCGACTGGAATACCTGGTGCGTTGAAAGCCTATCGACATTCATGCACTTGCCTTCAGGCAGGGGTATTCGACTTGGATTATATGAGCGAGCGACAGGCATCTGGCTAAGGGAAATACGTGCGGGTAAATGGGGCGAAGGCCATGAGGAATTGAAATTTGAGGAACGTACATTCGGAGGCCGGTATGTAAGTTTCATGGTTAAATGGAAACAATATAAGCTACGTATTGAGTACGCAGGCATTGGGGAAAAACTGGTTGTTAGAGTCATTCCTCTGAAGCTGGGCTTGTTTCCCTTGATAGTGACCATAGAGGCGGTATCGAGTTTTGATAAATCGCAGACAAGGTGGTCAGACCAGCATGGATTGCATTGGAATTGTGATCGATTTGGTGAAATGAGTCTGGCATTCAGCACTACCGAAGAGGCTGATAGGCCTGGATGCTATGCGACCGCGGGTCCGATGAAGGCATTTGTTGCCGATAAGATTTTGCTGGCTCGGACAAAGGAATTTTTTCATCCGAATTGTGCGGAGGCATTTTTGGAGGAAGGAAAAGAACAAGCCAAAGCTTGGGTGCAAAAACTCGGAGGAGGTAGTTCGGCTTCGGCTCTTGCAGCTTCTCTGAGTTGGAACAGAGTCTATGACTTCGTGAACAACCGCGTTATAACGCCGGTGAGCAGATCCTGGTGTATGGATTGGGGTGGGTGGATTCAATTCTGCTGGGATGGATTTCTAACTGCCTGGATGTACACGGCGATAAACCAGACAGAAGCGGAGAACGCATTTATAAATGTCTTGGACGGACAATTACCGGAAGGATTTATACCCAATTTCTCAGCGGCAACAGGTGTTGCATCCAGGGACCGATCTCAACCTCCGGTAGGAGGTCTAACCGCACTGGCAATGATGAAAACCGGGAGCAGCAGAGAATTCATTGCCTATGTTTTCCGGCATTACTGACCTGGAATCAATGGTGGCTTAAGGCCAGACGCAGAGGTGACTATTTATGCCACGGATCGAATCCTTATGCACCGGTTTATGGCAATATTTGGGAATTTCCGGAAAAGGGTGTAGGAACCAGGTTCGGTGGAGCCTTGGAGAGTGGTGCTGATAACGGACCTGTGTATGATGATGCGCAATACAATAGTAACTATTCAACTCTGGATTTGGCAGATGTCGGCTTGATGGCATTGTTTGTGGCAGACACTTTAGCATTGGTGGAAATGGCTGAAGCGCTGGGTCACCACACCCAGCAAACTGTACTGCAAAAGCAAGCCGCTTATTGGCAAAATTGTCTCTCATCGCTATGGAGAAAAGATCAAAAAATATATGCCTATCGCCACCTGAATACGGGTGAATATTCTGAGGTATACACGCCTTGCTGTCTTTGGCCGTTGTTAACCCCGAAAAACCAATTGATGCATCAGGATATTCAATCGATGTTAGCCCGATTATTCGACTCAAACCATTTCGGGGGAAGGTGGATGCTACCTGCGGTGGTTCGCAATCATCCAAGCTATCGGGAACAGGATTACTGGCGGGGCAGAATTTGGCCGCCTTATCAATTTATTACCTGGCTGGCATTGCGCGAAGCAAATGCTCACGAACAAGCGTCAAAGTTACTAAACAATTCTTTGGAACTGCTCGAACGCAATTGGTCATTAAAACATCGTATCTGCGAAAACTTTGATGCTGAATCTGGTTGGGGGGGAGAAGGTCAAAGCGACCCATTCTATACGTGGGGTGCCCTACCTGCCTTTGCAAAAATCTGGGCACAGCGATCAGACTGTAAACTCTTCAAAGAACATCGATCATGAAGAAAGTGACCTTAAAGGACATCGCTTCAGTGACTGGTCTAAGCCACACGGTTGTTAGCTCAGTATTGCGAAAAAGTGCTAATTATAAACGTTTTAGCCAATCAACGATAGACTTGGTCAACCAAACGGCAGCAGCTTTGAACTATCGGCCCAATACATCGGCCAGATCCATGAGATTAGGCAAACACCTTAGATTGGGTTTGGTATTTAACCACTTTTTGCAGGACAACTTTATATTTTCTGAATTGTTGCGAGGTCTGGAAGCCGCGTGTCTGCCGGCAATGTATCAAATCAGTGTCATATGGCCGAAAGCTGAATCCTTTGAATGTGCAGCGAACCTGATTAAGTTGCTGCAACCCTATCCTTTGGATGCCGTCGTTATTTTCTCAGATAAAAAACTACCCCAAGAGTTCATTTCATCCGTTAGGGACATTGGAGTGGAAGTTGTCGTAGCCAATGGACATCAAGCTTATGATAATGTGACTGTCGATGATTTGACGATTGGAAGAATCCAAACCCGCTATCTGATCGATTGCGGGTGCCGGAAAATTCTCTATCTTAAAGGATATGCAACGACAGGCCATCACAGTGCTGGACTACGCCTTAAAGGCTACAAGGAGGTAATGGCCGAAAACAAATTACCCCCAGAAATTGCGGAACTGAAAGATTCCCACGGGCGTGAAAGCATAGATAAAATCCTGAAATTGCCGATAGACGGCATCGTTGCATATGACGATCATGTGGCACTTTGTGCTCAAAAGAGCCTACTCAAAGCTGGTCTCTTGGGCAATAATTTCTTTATTTGTGGATGTAATAACGGCGAAATTGCAAAACTGTCAGTGATACCCTTAACCACGATTCACATTCCATGGTTTGAGCTTGGGTTTCAATGTGGTGAAACAGCGCTGGCAAAAGCGTCCTCACCCGGTAAAAAAAATACCTGTCATTCGGTTACCGGCGCATCTGGCACCGACGATTCCAGGGCATATGTGAGATTGGAATTGCCGGACCTCAATAGTATGATTGAGGCCCGGCTGGTCTATCGCCTTGAACCCCTTACTCAAAGTGGGTGAAGCTGAAGTAGCCGTCGATGGTTGAACCGCGAGTCCCCTGAAGCGGTTGGAGTTGTGGTAGCTCTACAGCGGGGAAGTTTTCGGTGGCACCCCCATAAATGACACGCGGCAGGACATCGCCCGACAACTGGCGTACGTGCAGCGCCCAAGGCCGGACACGGCTGCCGATCCTGGCAAGATGCAAGCGGGTAGTCATATCTGGAGAGAGGATCAGGTAAGCACCGCCGCCGCCGTATTCGGTTACAGGAACAGGATTGTAACTGAGAGGCAGCCCTACGAGGAAGGTCTTTGCAGCGGAATCACCTCCACTGGCGGTATCAGTTACCACGTGGATACGTCCTTGGTTATCCACCTGCATTTTTCCACGGATCATACGTGCACCATTGGTCCTTCCGGCATTACCTACGCGGGCGGTGAACTGCTGAAAACGGTCCACCTCGGCAGTCAATGGATCCATACGAATAATCACCAACTTGTGATCCGAATAGGAGTTGAAAAACTGGTGATAGGAATCACCGCCGACCAAAGTCACCGCAGTGTTCAGGTCAAAGGGATCCCAACGGAAGATGTGATTGCCACCAGCTGCTTCCATGGCTGCGTAGAGCATACCATCGGGCCCAATCAAGACCTGATAACCTCTGGTATCCGCCATATTGTTGATTACACCGGGTGTGGCGGCAGGTTCGAGCTGATTGCCCGTCCAATCGTAGGCAGTCCAATGCGTGACGCTGCCATCAAAATCCTGGGAACGGATGTAAGCTATCTGCACCGGATTGGGGCCACCGAAGGTTTGATTGTAACCAGTGGTGTAAACCCTGCCCAAATGGCTGTCGATGGTAACATTCTGGCACTGCAAATGAGCGGCCCAGTCGGCACGCAGGGTACCGTTGGGGTTGAGCACCCGAATGCGGCCGCCACTGTGCAAATCGCGGGAATTGCTCTGATTGACTGGATTAGCCGATAGGAAGGCCACATGCCCGTCCTGAGCGATAGAGACGCGCTGGGCATTCAAGGAGGCTCCGGCACCATCAAAATGCCAAAGCAATTGCGATGCGGTACTGTTCAATTTGACAACGCCCTGCGAACCCAGGGCAATCACCAGATCATCGTTGGCAGCGAGAGCGGCATCAATGACTGAGGTGCCGACTTTAGTGATGGAGACAATCTGTGAAGCGTCCGGAGACAGGATGATAACCGATCCCAAACTGGAACTTGAGGCACCGTTCAATAGAATCGGCTGAACACCTGCAGGCACTTCAGGCCCATAATTGGCCACGAGCACAAGATTGCCATCGGCGCGGATAAAAACTGGCAACCACGCGCTCACTGTCAGAGCTACCTCCGAGGTAACTGACGACTTGAGGGTTCCAATCAAAACTGGCTGTCACCCAAGGCACATCCGGCTCATAATCGAGCACCAGTTCAGGACTATTGCCGGAGGGGTTCTCTGTACTGTGGAAAGTAGTGAAAGGCGACGTTACTTGAGTATTTGCCAAAACCAGAGTGACCGTGCTCCAGCCGTTTTCCTGAGCATGTTGCAGGAAAGGCGTTACATCCCACTCGTACCATGTCGGAGCTCCATTGGTAATGGTTTGCTCATCCAATGGCACATAAGCACGCGGTGGCCGGGTATTGTGCGTAACCGTTGCCTCATCCCAACCATTGTCGACTGCGGCATAGACAAAGGTTTTGATATTATTGCCCGCAGTGCTGCTCAGATTGCCGTACAGACGCAATTTGGCCTCACGCAAAGTGTGGATGTGATTGGGAACTTCAAAGGACAACATGGCTTCACGGTGAAAGCCAAAATCACTGTTCAGGTCGATGGCTTTGACAACCAACTCCTGAGAATTGCTGGTGCCGTAGGCGGTATTCGCATTGGGACCTCCCTGCGTGTACGCGTCAGCGAGTGGAGTTAACAGGATTTGCGGATCATCCACCTGATTGCCAGGATTACCGCCGCCGCCGATGGCCTCAACAACCAACTGTGCTGCAATCCCACCCACGGTTTCCTTCGAATGCCAGATGGTGGTTGGATTGGTATTCTGGGTGTTGACCAAGGCAAAAGTCACATACTCTGCGTTCTGTTGCAATGCGTCCACCAACAATGAACTGACATCAAAGCTGTAAACCCTGTCGATGTCGTCTGTAACCACGACCGAACTGTAGGCAGTGAGATCACGGGCTGGCTTGTTGTTCCAAGTGACAGTGGTCTCACTCCAGTTACTCGATGCAACACCATGCAGATAGGTGGTAATGTTCGTGTCGCGGTCATCGGATAAAGAACCGACAACTTCAACAGTGGCTCCGAGAATCAGCTGCGGATCCAACTGGCGGATATCGAATTTCAAATAGGCTTCACGTAAAAACTGCGGCTCACTGGACAGCGCTCCTTTGGAAACCAAGCGGGTGGCATCAGTCGTTCCATGGGCTGTATTGGCTGAGTTGCCTGCACGCACGTAGGCATCCTCGACAACCGGAATAGTCAAAATAACCGGTTCCTCTGGCGGTGGTGGTGGATTTGCCGCGCCTTGGGTCGGACTTTCATCCGGACCTATGGCTCCGGTATTGACCGGAAGGTCGGCAAGGGTACTTGCAAGCATGATGCGGTCGATACTCATTCCAGGCTCGCGGCGCTGAATATGAATGGTGTTCAGACCAGCCGATAAGTTGCCGAGATTAACGATGCGCGCTGACGGTGCCCAGGCCCAGGTGGTTTGGCTACCCTCAAAGACCTTGGCCGCTACCAAATTACCATTGACCCCCACGTGGATGGAATCAAACGCAGAGGAGGGCGCAATCCGGCGAATGTTCATGTAATAGGTGCCGGGATTATTGATCCACACCTCGTAAATCAGTTCCGCACCATTGGGCCAATTGAGGGAACCGGATGCTTGGGTGGTCATTGTTACATACCCGCTGCCAGCATAACCACTGCCCGCATTGGAAACGTCCCATACCAACCAATCACCATTGCTCTGAAAGTCAGCAAAGTTCTCAGCCTCAATAACAACTGTACCGTTTTGCTCTATGTAAGTGCTGCTGTTTCCGATCGGTGCTTCCACCTCAAATTCAACCGGATCGCTGGAGACAGCCAGTTGGCCATCCACATAGACTTCGACAACAACTTCATAAATACCTTCGGACAAAGCAGGCGTCCAAACGGTCCATGGCGCAGAAGTAGCACTGCCCACCCAGGTCCCATTGACGATAAAGTCGACACTCTCGATAACGTTCTCGTTTTCCTCTACAGTCGCTACCAATTCCACACTACTGCCGAAAGGAAACAGCGCATTGGCTACAGGCGAAAACAACTCCACTTCTGGTGGTATTACCTGTCCTCCGACTGTTGCACTTTCTTCGGGGCCGATGATTCCTGTGTTTTGAGGCAGATCCGCTATTTGGCTTGCCAGCATAATGCGGTCGATACTCATTCCAGGCTCGCGGCGCTGAATATGAATGGTGTTCAGACCGGCAGGTAAATGACCGAGATTGACAATTCGCGCTGACGGCGCCCAGGCCCAGGTGGTTTGGCTGCCTTCGAAAGCCTTGGCCGCCACCAAACTGCCATTGACTCCTATGTGAATGGAGTCAAACGCAGAAGAAGGTGCAATCCGACGAATATTCATGTAATAGGTGCCGGGATTGGTGATCACAACTTCATACACTAATTCAGCGCCAGTGGGCCAATTGCGGCTGCCAGAAGCATTTGTGGTCATCGTAACGTAACCTGTACCCGCAAAACCAGAACCGGCTTGAGAATCTTCCCACTCCAGAAAGTCACCATTCAACAAATTGTCGCTGTAGCGCTCAGCTTCCATCACAACTATTCCATTAGCCTCCAGGTAGGTATTGCTGGAGCCACCACCACCCTGCGCCGCTGTCACCTGCACAGTTGCTGATCCTTGTACAGATTGACTGGATGCGCTGACGGTAAAGGTACCCACACTGCCATCAGAACTGAATAATCCTGAACCACTGATAGTGCCTCCCCCACTAACACTCCAATTAAAGGAGGATGGCTGTGGGGACATGATATTACCGTTGGTGTCGCGCAAGAGTGCAGTGAACTGGGCACTGCCATTGGTTTCAATCGTGGCAAAGGCCGGGGTTACATCAACCGAGCCGGGAATGGCCGGGGGAGCACCATCCACAGGCCCGGTTGAGTAAATGTGTAAATAGTCAAATAATGCTCTGGTACTGGCATTGGCAGCATGCGGCTCAAACTCAAAACGAATAGTGTAAACGGCTTCAGGCAACTCGGGTGAGATCCAGATCGGCACCTGAAACACGCCACCGGATCGGTCTGTCACGTAGTCCACAAACTGACCATTGATATAAATGCGCATGGCATTACTGGTTGTATTGGCGTAGTTGTAGCCAAAGAAAACTACGCGAGTGCCTTTGAAAGTATACTCCAGCCAACTGCCATTGGTGTTGTTTCGCTGAGCTTTGCCATTGTGGTGATTGGCGTTGAACTCACTGAACCAACCACTGGAACGCAACAAATCAGCATCGTCTTCATCAACCAACACACGCTGCGCTCTCACGAATCTGGTTGGGATGGATTCAACGGAAGCTCCAGTATTGTCAATGATACGTGCCGTCAGCATGTGTTCGCCCAGTGGCACATTGCTCCAGGTATAGTCCCAGGGCAGGGAGTTGGTGCTGGCGATAACAGTCCCATTACTAAGCAATTGCACCGTTTGCAGAGTGCGCCCACTGGGCACAGCGCCTTCTATGCGCACCTGAGGAACGCCTTGGTCAACCGTCAATGTTTGCGCCGCAGGTGTCACAATGGCAACATAGCCATAGGCGTCACGCACCGATTGGACCTGCGCTAGATGCAAATCGGTGATTGCGGGTACAGTATTTTGCTCCAGAAAATCGCGTTTTTGCTGAGCCGTACCACACACTGTCGAGGCCTGGTTGGCACACCCGGTCAAGCCGGACCGAAAAAAACCGACCATGGCACCCCCACTGAACAATTCCTCGTGGTTCACCCATATACCGCGGTCCACAGCGGTGATGTTCCAATGCACCAGGCGTTTGCCTGCATGAAGACCGTTATCGTTATCCCCGCCGGAACCTGAACCAGCTGGATTGACCACAAATATATTGGTACGGATTTGGTCAAATGGTATGACCCGATGCGAGTCAAATGTCCCCTTGTACATTGTTCCATTGCGCCAAACCAATCCACTGGCAAAGGCCTCGCTGTTGATGCCGTGGTCGATACGGTGATTAACATCAAACACAAAATCCTCAAACAACAGATCCGCCGACATAACCCGTGCGGTGAATCCATGGTGCCAGGTATTAAGCCGGGTGGTAAACTCCGTCAACGTGACATTGGACACAGTGATCTGCTTGCCAGCTGCCACCAAAACACCGTTCTCACCATCTGCTACAGTTACATTTCGTACCCAGCAGTTGACCGCGCGATTAATGAAAATACCGTTCCAACCACGGTCATTCAAATGCTGGTAAGTGCCTTCATTGTTGGAATTCAGGCGAATGGTTAAGTTCTCAACCCCGGCTTCATACAATGGAGCCAGACTGTTGAGTTCAATGAGGTGTGGTTGCCAATCAGTCTTAACCGCGGTACGCAGCGCTTGAGCCAGGGTCACAACGTTGCCGTTCACCGCAGCAATCTGTACCGGCCAGGTATAACCTTTGCTGTCTGCATACCTTATGGTGCTATGGAACGCCCAGTTGTAATTATCGGCAACGTGGTTGCTGCCAGCTAGCTGTCGCTGGAAGGCGTTGTCAGTTCCACTGATGTAAAATCGTAAAATTACCCAGTCGCCAGCCCTGACACCGGAAGCATCCGCTACCTGTAATACGTTATCCCCTATTTCAGCATCTGCCGTAACCGATGTCAGGGTGCGACGGGTAAAATCATTATCAACCCAGAATTCAGAAGTTCTGGCGGAATAGCGTCCCGTGCGCCAATCCGTACCGAACGGAGTATCTGGATAATTGCGGGCGTAGCTATATCCGACATCAAACGCCCGTGAACCACTCATCCAAATCAGACCTCCCAACCAAGAGTATTTGGACTTGGATCCGGTGGTGTCTTCACCAACCACATCCGTCAAGTGACGAGTAAAATGAAGGTGAACGCCAGACTGAGATTCACCGCGGAGCACCACCCCGTCAAAACGCATCCACAAAAACCCGTCGATGCGATAGTTGCCGTTAGGGATAAAGACCGCTCCCCCACCCTGTTCATGCGCATCCCAAATGGCGCGCCAGAAGGCTTCGGTATTATCGGCGTTGCCTGTCGGATCCGCGCCAAAGTCTGTGACTACATTATTCACCACAGGAACGTTGGGTATCGATGCTTCGCCCCGTCGATAACCAGCGGTGGTGTTGTTTGGAATTTGCGGGTGGGTATCCCGGGCTGCCTCCCATTCCTGGAATAATTGAGTGCTGGTTGTAGGTTGGGCGCTGGCGCAAATCGCCAAAAGCACACACGCAAAAAGCGTGCTGCAAAAACGAATTAGGGTGTGTTTCATCTTATGTAGTGTTTTTTGGGTACTTTCGGAGTATGAACCCAACTATATCAGATGAAACCTGCAAAATTAATGTCGGATTGCGGCAAACGATAGCGCGTTTGCGCCAAATGTGTGCCAATAGCACATTTTTACCCTCCTAATACAATAAAGCGGACAACAAAAAACCGAGCCCGTCCACAGAGTCATAGCGATGCTCACCAGGGTGAGTTCTGAACATACCACCTTGCCACAGAACATTCAGCGCCTCAGTGCGAACGCGTATCAAAGTTTCACTATAGCCAGAATTATCTGGGAAAAGCTTCTCACAGCGTTGCAAAAACAACAGAATCCGACCGTAATGTTCCGCATACCCTCCCAGTCCAGAGCGTCCGGGCATAGAACCATCAATCTGCCGCAACCAGCGTTCACACCCTTGCTTGAAAACCGGATTACCTGTGCGTTCAAACAGATCCGCACACACCATCGCGAAGGACATGGGATAATCGTGACGAGGAAACAAAGGTTCCCACAAATTACAATGATCATCCGGCATAAAGACGCTGCCTTGGCAACCCTCAGGGGTTCCCCGAACAGGCAACCCGGTGGCGAGGTGAATTTTGCCCCAATACGCACCGTTTGTGCCATCCCATGCGTGCCTTAGGTAAGCAATCATAACGGACTCAGCCATACCGCGCCACTGGCTGCAAAAGGGCTCGGGTACTCGATCTGAGGCAGTCAAAAGGCCCTGTGCCCATATTCCCGTTTCACTGGTAGCAACATGCCTGTCCCAGCGGTCAGAGGGTGAATTGGGACAGTTGCATAACAAGCCGCCACAGCCTCGGTGCCTATAGGAATAGGCTGCCATAGCGTCAGCAACCTGTAACAGTTGCTTGTCGTCCTCCTTAGCGTATAACCAGGAAATGGCATCGATCAGCACACCTCCTGACTCGATAAAAGCGTGCATTTGCCATTGAGGTTTGGCGGCATCCGCATGGCGGTTAAACTCACCAGTTTCAGCATTGAGCAAATGTCCCCTTAGCATTGCTCGAATATGACGCTTTATTGCCTCTGGACGGGCTTCATAAAGGATGTCCCACTCGGGAAATAAGGGTCGCAATTCGTGATAATTACCAGATTCATCCGCAGTGGTCGGAGTGGGCGGCTCCTCGTTGACAAACTTCAGGACCTGATCGCGATAAGCATCCCAATAGTAGTGATTGCCCCACAGAATTATGCCATTGGAAGCCGTACAACGGTCAATATAGTCGCCTACGTAACCATGAACTGCGTGCAAGTAGTTGTCCTTGCCAAGTATGGAACCACAATCTAAGGCCGCCCGCAACAGAGGCTGATCCCAATACAATGCACAACCGCGAGGGGCATCGATATTGCGGTAAACACGTTTGGGAATGTGCGCCGGGCGACTCGAATTCTCAGGCGGCGCTCCGGCAAGCACATCTAAAGACGACATCAACATGCGGTTGTGATCCGCCCCATAGACGTCACAACCGCACTGAAATTGACGATCCAAATGACTTTGGACCCAGCCGAGCAATTGTCCGGTATTCATGGAAAACAATCAACTGATGATACCGGAAATCCGGCTTCGCATAAGGATTACTTTGCGCTACCGCTTTCAACGGAAGGTGCGAATCCGATAGAATTTGGCATCCTCCGAGGACACTGCGCCCTCGTGTTCAAGACTAAGCTCAGTTCCAGTACCTTGAACAGCTTCACCAACAGAAGTCCAACTACCTGACTGTAAGTTATTGGACATCTCCAGCTGATACCACTGCCCTTGTACCGATTCAGGCAAAGTCACGATTACTCCAGTTGCACTTACTGCGATCATGACACTGTCCACCGGTTCCAAGACTGAACTGCCAAGTTCTAGCTCAACCACTTCGCTGACCCCTGTTGAAAGGTCGTCAGCCGAATTAATCGCTACGACACGGTACTCAATAGCGTCTGCATGAGCGACTGGGGCGGTGAAATCCACCCAAGCCTGAGGATTCAGACGATAGATCGGCGTGCGCTGTTCAACAGGCAAAATTGCATCCAGTGGATCGGTAATGGAAGGATCGATAGTCCGTCCAAGGTTGGACATCGGACGATACGCGATCACACGCCAGTCACCACCATCGACACGGCGCTCAACGCGGAACCCTAGTTCGTTGTTGGCGGTATCTTCCCAGCTTAGATGGACTGCTCCATCTTCGCGAATTTCAGCAGCCACATTGGCTGGCGCACTGACTGGATTGAAATGGTCGGTGGTGATGTAATCCACAGGAGGATTGGGACCAGGGCCTGCGCCGCTGATTGATGCAACGCCGCCAGGGCCAGGGTTGCCGCCGACAACGGATACGTCCAATACCCAGTTCAGTCCGGTGTCAGGACTAGAGGCACGCTCCGCACCAAACACACCGACACTACCGTGCGACCAGGCGCGCAACAGCAACAAGCCAAACTGCTGCATGTTCCAGGTGCCATGCCAGCCTGGCTCACCGAAAGTGCCGGGACCTTTGTTAGCACGGCCATGCATGATATCTGTAAACGCCCAGGAGAAATTACCGATACGGTTGTGCTCTTGGGACATCACGCCTTCACCGTCATTACCGATCGAGCCGGAATTGACCAAGGTGGTGCGGTGTACCCACACGTTGCGTCCGCCCATATCATAACCACGATTCATATAATCACTGGCTGTTGTCTGGTGTTGGTAATCCCAGCCGTCAAACGACACACCTTGCATGGTGACTCCCGTGGCCAGGGTGGACCCTGGAACTGCCAACGGATTGGTCACGTAATCAAACGGGAACGTACGACCAATCTCGAACTTCTCTGCGTGGTTGTTGTACAACACTACCCATTGACCGGAAATCTCAAAATTCTTGTTACCGCGATTGAATACCCAGTTGTCGCGCACAATCACATTATCAAAATAGTAACCGCCGCCAGGTATAACTGCTGACGGGTGATTTTGATTACCTCCGAAATTACTCTTGTTGATGTCTACGCCAATGTGATTGGAGTAATCAAAAAGTACCAGGCGCTCATGGTTGCCGGCCTCACTGCGTGGATTTTGCAACATCCGGTGGATGAAGTTTTTGGTCGGCTTGGCGATAACGTTGTTCGCCACAAATATATTGCTGCCATGCGCGGCTATACGACCTGTAAAACGATAGTGCGCAAAGGTATCGTTGTTCATCGGCGTGACACCGGGAGCCTGGCGATTGGCGTAGAACATATCGTTCCAAGGCGCACCATTGTTGATGCGCACGCCCTTGACCAATCGTCCCGACCCTGCCGTCATCTCGGAATGCCAGCTGGCCGAACCATGTATCCCGTGCATGTAGTGCTCACCTGTTGGCCGATGTCCTGACCAGGTCTCTTCATCAGGAGCACCTTCAGGGGTGTTTTTCCACACATTGCCAAACCAAAAACCTTCACGCATGCGCTCGGCTCGCGGAGTGTGGTAGCCCCAATAGATAGTGCCCCCTTCAAGAGTCACATTCACCACACCAATATTGTGGACGTCTGCTATGGTTTCTTCCCCGTTGCCGGTTGTCATACCGATGAAGCTCCAATGCGAGGGCACTTCACCGGCAGAATTGGCAACTCCGGTTATTGGATCCGTCCCGCGCATGTGGGTGGGAAAACGAAATACCGTCTGCGGATTCAGATTGTGCGTCACATTGTTGGCAAAATCAGGATGCTGCGCGTCCTGTGTTGGCCGGACAACCGCCTGATTGGCGTCTCCGGGCAAATCAGCACCACGGATCACCACGCCACTTTTTAACATCAACCCGCGGCTCATCGGCCCGATACCTGGACCAAAACCCATATCGGGCAAATCGAAAAAATACTCTCCGGCAGGATAGTACAGCACACCGCCGCCCAACGCATGCAATTCATCACGGGCGTTTTCAAAACGCTCGAAATGGTTGGCACCGTTGGTGTACTCTGCCATATTGATAACTCGGTCCCAACTGATGGAGTCGATCCACTTTGGGTATTCTCCTGGACCATAATGGGCCAGTATCGGATTATTCGTAGGGGTTTGCGCCGATAGCGCACTGAACCCGAGTAATGCAGACGCGGTAACTGCCCCCATAAATCGGGGCCAGGAACGCTGCAAAACCTTGGATAGTTTAGGGATCTTTAGCATATCGTATTGGTTTTGGGTTAAATACAATCTACCCGGTAACTAGCAGTTACCGTCAAAACACAGAGTGCAGAAACGCATCTGAATTGTGATGGGGACATAGGTACGGGGTACAATCAGGAAACCTACTTTTGCGGATATCTGTCAGAAAGGTCAACAAAAACAGTTCACCATTCGCAAATCCACAAACAAAAACAGTAAAAGTTATGTGCACTGAAAGTAGGATTTGAGGCGAAACCATCACCTTAAGAAGCAGTTAGGACTCAATTCTGCGTTGCGCTGCACCCAAAATTCGCTCTGAAAACCGCACCGTCTGCTTTCGCCATGCCAACCTCAATTCATCTTTTTCTGCATCCGACAATGACCAATCATCCCGGTCACGATGTAACCGGCCAATCAATTCATATAAGCATAAGGCAACGCTAACAGAAACATTGAAACTTTGCGTAAACCCGAGCATGGGAATATGCGCCTTGATATCTGCCTCAGCCAGTAGTTCATCACTGGCACCAGCCCATTCAGTGCCAAAACATAAAGCCAACGGGCTGGAAAGGTCCAATTCACGAATCGAAAGTGACCCGTCGCCTGGAGCCGTGGCGACTATGCGATATCCCATTGAGCGCAATTTGCGCAGGCAGGCCAAGGTTGGAGGTTCAGACCCTGGAGTACGCTTGTGCCTGTGAAGTGAAATCCAGTTAGTCGCTCCGCGTGCAATATCAGCATTGGGCCGGTAACGGTGCTCCTTCTCGATAACATGCAGGTTCTGAACACCGAAACACTCGCAGGTTCGGATGACCGCACTGGCATTATGTGGTTGGAAGACATCTTCCAAAACCACACGGATGAATGAAGTACGCAACGCCAATACGGACTCCATTTTGGCGCGCTTCTCTTCTGTTACAAATGGATCGAGAAACGCAATCTGCTCACTGAGATTCACAAAAGAAAATTGATCAAAGCCCAGTGGTTATTCAGTGTACCGACCCATGGCGCGGTATTTGCGGTAACGAATATCCAGCAGGTCGGCTTCACCCAGTTGAAGCAATTCTTGCAGATGCTTTTCGATGGCCTCGCCAATGGCATTGGCCGCCTGTGCAGGGTCGCGATGCGCCCCGCCAAGTGGTTCTTCAATAACCTCATCAGCAACGCCTTGTTCAACCAGTTCCCGAGCACCTAATTTCAACGCGTTGGCTGCCGTTTCAGCATACTTGCGATCGCGCCACAAAATTGCAGCACATCCCTCTGGTGGAATAACAGAATAATAAGCATGCTCCATAATAAGCAGCCGATCCACAACTGCGATACCCAGCGCACCGCCACTTCCACCTTCACCAATAATCACTCCAACGGATGGCACCTTGACCAGAGACATTTCTCGCAAATTGCGGGCGATGGCTTCAGACACATGCCGCTCTTCAGACCCGATACCCGCGAATGCCGCCTTGGTATCGATGAAAGTAATGATGGGCAAACCGAACTTCTCGGCAAGTTGAACCAAGCGCAATGCCTTGCGATACCCCTCGGGATGCGGCATGCCAAAATTTCTGGCCAGATTTTTCTTTTAACATCCCTACCCTTTTGCTGGGCAATAACCATCACAGGTTGACCCCTGAAAAAAGGCGGTACCACCGATAAGAGCCTGATCGTCACCATACACCCTATCCCCATGCAGCTCCTGAAAGTCCTCAAAGAGGACTTTAATGTAGTCCAGAGAGTATGGGCGCTTAGGGTGCCGGGATAGTTGAACCCGCTGCCAGGGCGTTAGTGAAGAATAAATTTTCCGCTCTGTTTGATCAATGCGGCGAATTATGGCAGCGGTCTCTTCACCGACATCAATACCGCTGTCACCTGAAATTTTAATGATTGATTGCAACTGACGCTGCAGGTCGCGCAATGGCTTTTCGAATTCCAACAGAAACTCAGTATTGCTTTCCATGATTTAACCCTTTCATTATCAAAAACTTAAGTCAAGCCCCGCGTGCACGAAACCAAGGCTCGAAATAGAATAACGCATTGTGCACCATAGCGTGCCGGATTATTCCCGTACGCGCCCACTCCAAAACTTGATTTACCGGCAAAGTGCGCACAGCCAATTCCTCATGAAGATCTGGCGATTGCGCCGTCAGGCAGCGTGCATTTTCCACCAGCACAAAAGTGCATGTGTTATTCTGCAGTGCAGGATTGGGCCAACTTTGACCGATTACCCTCGGGTTATCACCCACATATCCACTTTCCTCGAGCAACTCCCGCACACCAGCCTTCAATGGATCTTCCCCCTCATCAACACAACCAGCGGGCAACTCCCAGGAAAGTTCATCAACACCAAATCTAAATTGCTGCACAAGCACTAGTTCATCCTGAGGAGTCAGCGCCAGAGTAACGGCCCAAGGCCTGGCATTGATAACATAAAAATCACCGCATATATCACGAACTGGATGACGTATCGCCGTTTTAAAACTGAAAAACCTTGCAGTCAGCATGCAAGTCGGAGGCCTGCAGTTGCCAACACTCGGGAGATGAATGCATGAATGCTCGATTTACTGCGCAGGCACGGGCACCACAATCTGCTGCCCGACCTGCATACGTTGAGGATTCAATCCAGGATTGGCCTGCATGATCGCCTCCACGGTCACGCCGTATGCAGCCGCAATACGACTAGGATTTTCCCCGGACCTTACAGTGTGTACTCTCATGCCGTCCGCCGTAACTGCAGGAGCCGATGACCCAGCCGCAGCGCTGGCCGATGACGCCGCAACCCTGGGGGAACTGGCGGCGACTTCGCGCAAATCAGTCACCACACGGCTCAAATCGCCCACTGCAGTCCGGGTTTCTGCCAACGCCTCGCGCATAGTACGCAATTCTGTGCCAGTTGCTTCTGTGGTTCGTCGCAGTCCATCCTGAAGTTGCCTATCCACATTGTTCAAGCGCACAATTTGATCACCAAATGTCACTAACCTGCTGTCAATATCAGCCAAAGCAGCTTTGAGTTCGGCGGAAGCATCCGGTCGGGCCAAGACCTCTTCAACGGCGGCACTGAGCGCTTGCGCACGCTTTCCAGCCTGGTTGGCCATATACATTCCAGCCAACCCGAACAGCAATCCTGCGGCACCCACAGCGAGGGCAATCAAAAGCAGTTTGCGAGAACCAGCTTCCTGCTGCGTGGAAGTCTCACCTTCACTCACCAAATTCGGATCAAATTCATCCATAGACTAATTCATCAAAAAACATTCCTTGGATGCAAGTTCAATTTAGACCGACGCAGAAGCACCCTACACGTGGCAACAGAGAGACATATTAACGATTTGGAAATATTGGGGCCCGCCGATCAGGACGCAGGCTTTGAGCCGCAAAACAGTAAAATCTATTTATCGCGGCTCTTCATTGAGTTGTTGATTGGCGCCACGCGGGAAAAAAACCAAAATCCAATCGTGCGCACTAGCAATTAAAACTGATGTGCCCGCTGGGATATCAGTTTGGGAGGCATGCAAAACTGTGAAGTCAGAATACTTTAAAATCACCGTCACGCACATAATACATTGTGGATTCAAGAGAAACACGGTTTCTAGATGATGGAACTGTAGCAGCAACAAATCCAGCCAAACAACCCCGATAAGCAATATGCCAGCGATTTTTGCCCCCAACTCTCAATAAAATCAAGGGGGTTTATCTCCCAATTTGATAGATTTTTGTGCTTATTGAACACATTAAAATAAACTATTGTCAAATTTCATAACATATGGAAAATTTTTCAAAAAACTATATTGACGAGATTATGGATAGCTTTTCCTCAACCTAAATTTTGTCTTCAAATGCTTTACAAACGTCCATTTGCTGATCTATTTTCACATAAATTCCAAAATCTTCTTTCAGGTGACCACCGGATTGAGGTTTTGCCTCAGTCGGCCTTTGCAGTGCATCTCGGGAGTCTGTTTCAAACGATAGAAGTAAGCGAAGCAAAGAATGGGAATCATCCTTGCGGCATCGTAAGTATAGAGACGCCAATTTTTGCTGAACTAGCAGACACTAGCATACCTGCATTGGGAAGATTAGTTTCTTTTGGTCAATATTTCGGCTTGGCTGCGCTCTTACCACCGAAAAACGGGGACCGGAAATGGAGTTTGCACAGCCATGTAAACATACGTCCAAACAGGCAAAGTACGATGTTACCACTGCTTGCAGGAATCTCAGCTTTACATTTTTACTTTGCCTCTGAACGCCTATTGTGGCCTAGTTTCACCCAGGAGTATTTCGATTTCATAAACTCCGATTTTGCACATAATTTTCCCAATGAAAGTTTTAAACTGAAAGCGGCTGTTGAGAGAGGCCTAATAGGGAATGAGAGATATCCCGACGAAGCATCGAGCGAGCTACAAATGACGCAAAAACTAAAGCGCACGGGCGGAGTGAGTAAGTTTGTCAATCGGGGACGGCAGTTAGATATGATATTTGATTTGGCGGAGGGTTACGCTCATTTACACGTTGATTTGGACAGTCTGCACCCTGTCTTCAAAATTGGCTGTAGTTTAGTATTGCGGATTTATCGTCCGGATGAGGCAGACGAGCGCTCCCGACAAGCGCTATATTTCAACACCGAGTTTGCCAAAAACAGCGGTTCAATGCCAGGTTTGCTGGGTGGCTGGAGCCATAGCGGATTCACTGAAGACGCCTTGGCATTTCACGCATTTCTTCCCAGATATCTTTACCGACCTGGTCTCATAACCTGGTTGATCGAAGATGCGGTACAAAGAGTTGCGTGGTTAAAGAATCAGTCCATCAGGAAAGTGCCGAGGAAGAGTTCAGCACAAATCTGTATTCCCCGCAGTCGTCCAGCTGCACTACACGCAGGGGATGCGGAAGCCGCCTACATCGGCAAGAAATTGGTGTCTACTAAAAGCCGCCTTTGGCCAGAACCCCTGCGGGTGAGCGGGGGTTTCATGGATTCTGGAAGGCAGAAGGGCCTCTTTTACTTTGGCAAATTCCGGGAAGAACGTCCGGTTTGGAATTGCGTGGGATTGTTTGAATCAGCGGCCATTCCGCAAACTGTATTTCTGTACCATCGCAAGCTGACTCCTTGGGAGCAAGTCAACCACCTGTGGGGCGCATTTCAGACCCGGGATGCCAGTGACAGTGAGTTGGCCCTATTTCTTAGCGATTGGTTTGGCTGTTCAGCACAAAAACACCACGCATTGATCCCCGAAGTGCCTTCCTGGGTTCTTCCACAACCCGGGAAAAAAGAGGAGTCACAGCAGTTCCTTCGCATTGCCTTAAAGCAATGGGGAAAAAATTGCGGCGTGGACTGGTATGAGGCCGCAGAGAAATTAACGGAATGCAAATGCGAACTGTTGGACACTCAAGCTATACTTCATTCTCGCGCTGCAGAAGATGAAGCAGATTACCGTAACGATGCGGGATTCATCTCTTGGTGGAATACGATGGCAGACAATGAATATCTGGCAGCGCAAGTTGAAGCTACCGTTCAGGTTTGGGGTAAAATGAAGGCCTGTCCGGCAGTGCACAAATGCCCACGCAACTGCAGTGTTTGCCTACACCTCGATGACTTGGCCACGATTTTGAACAACCAGGGGTTACCGATATTGAATAATCATTTGAAGTATTGCTTGTGAGCGGTTTTGACAGGACACTCAATTGAGGTAGGATTCACTCATGTTATCGTTTGTACGGCATATTCGGTTTATTACCGTCATTACTCTGGCAGTATTCACATTGAGCAGCACCTGTACAGGTTCGACCAGGCTATTTAACGCTTGGAAGGACTCTGAAATTGCCCATGAAATTGTTGCCGGCTATGCGTATTCTCCTATTGATGACAAAAACAAACCTTCGTTTTCCTACCTGAATAGCGACTTCCGCAGAATCTGGAAACTATACACCCAGGATCGCACTTATTCAGGCTATTCTATTGTGGGCGCGGTCTGGTTGGGGAAACCTGTGGGAGACTTCGGTTCTGCCATGGCTGGCATTTATGGCGGGTTGAGACGCGACTGGTCTATCAACCAGAATTCGGCCTATCTTTATGTGGAAGTATTGCTGGGATGTTTTATAACTGATGCCCATGAAGAGAGAAACCAGCGTTTGATTGGCAGTTTTTTGGAATTCCATGAAGACATCCGTATTGGCCTTAGATCCAATAAACCGGCATTTAAGCAATGGTTACCTTTCATTGAGGTGGGTCTTCAACACATTTCCAACGCTGGCCTTGGCAAACGCAATCAAGGTGTGAACTCAGTTACCATTAATCTGGGTGTACAACTGTAACCCACCGACTCTGACTGGACGCCTTGAGACTGGCTCGCCGGGTTAGATAGTCTTAGTCCTCCAGTTAGCGGAAAAAATCGCGTGCGATGGCAACGTCTTTGGCGATTTGAATCTTCAGTGAATCCACATTGGCAAACTTCATTTCCGGTCTGATAAACCGAAGCCAATCTACACGCAACGCATCTCCGTAATCGAATGGGCAGAATTTGTCCAACAGATGTATCTCCATTAAAGATTCGTCTGAACAATCAACCGTTGGACGAATACCAAAATTCATGACGGCCGGGAAACAACCTGAGTCGCGTTCAGCCAAGATACACGAACGCAATAGACTCCATATGCAGGTTGCAAAGAAGGGCACCACGGGATGTTTAAGGTTGGGAAACCGAGGGTGCGCCCGAGTTTCTTGCCCGGCCTAATGATTCCCTCCACAGAATAATTGTACCCCAGAAGGGTATTAACCGTGCCGATGTCTCCTGACTCCAAACATGCCCGGATACGTGATGAACTGATAGCCTCACCGTTTAAGTGAAGCCGGTCCACACTAAAAACATTGATTCCAGCAGATACCCCGGATGCTACCAGAGTCGCAATATCCCCTGCCCGATCCTTTCCGAAGCGAAAATTTGCGCCAACGTGAATGGTCTTTAATCCGGGGAGCGCAGTTTTCAAATAATTTAGAAACGACTCAGCTGACAGTGCGGCCATCTCCAAATCAAATTTCTGCCACAGGACAACATCAACACCCAGAGCAAACAAGCGCGCAGTCTTTTGATCGGCAGACATGATCAGGCGCGTCGCTGCGTGTGGGCGCAAAACCTCACTGGGATGTGGCGTAAAAGTAAACACCCCGCAAACACCTCCATCCCTGGAAGTCTCAACCAAGGCTGAATCAATGACGGCACGGTGCCCTAAATGAACGCCGTCAAAAATACCAATTGCCACATGGAACGGGCCCGCGCGTGCTTTTTCAGGCTCTTTCCAAACCGAAGTCAGTTTTGCTGACATACCGTTACTTAAGCATAGAACTTGGCACAGCTTGATAGGCCGGAATCAAGTGGCGTTTAATGTCCGCTATATCCATTTCCTCAAAGTCCGCTAACTCAAGCGAGTCTTCTATTTGAAAGCGATCGATCTCAGTTCGCCGCAACTCCGTTAACATACCTCCACACCCAAGTTTCTGCCCAAGATCATGCGCTAACGTACGAACATAAGTGCCTTTACTACAAGCAACCGTAAACTGTAAATACGGTAAATCAAAGGAATCGAGCGAGAATGAGGAAACCCGGATAAATCTGGCTTCACGCTCCACTTCTTTGCCCTTCCGGGCCAACTTATACAATGGCACTCCATCCACTTTTTTAGCTGAAAACATGGGGGGAGTTTGGTATTGATCACCAATAAAACCGTTCATCGCATCCAACACATCCTGCCGCGACAAATCAGGAACAGGAGCTTCAGCAACAACCTTTCCGTCCGAATCCTGAGAGTCAGTGGTAATGCCAAGTTGAATCTCCCCTTCATAAACCTTGTCCAGATTCATCAAGTACTGCGAAAGCTTCGTTGCTTTACCTACAAGGATAATCATGAGCCCAGTGGCGTTCGGATCCAGAGTTCCGGCATGCCCTACGCGCTTCATTGCCAATTTTCGGCGTACTCTGTCCACAACATCATGGGACGTGAGACCCGATGGCTTATCAATCAATAATACTCCCTCAATTTCCATGTTTTTCTCTACTGGGTTAGGGTTTTGACGTGATTTTCCACTGCAGCAACTAATTGGGGGAAGAAGACTTCCAAAGTGCTATGAGGATTGAATCCAGCGGCACAAGCATGACCACCGCCGTTAAATTGAGCTGCAAGCTCATGCACCGCAAAACGCGGATCTTTAGCGCGAAAACTACCTTTCAGTCCACCAGAGGTTTCTTCAATTAAAACGCCGATATCCACTCCCTCGATACTGCGCGCATAATCGACAAAGCCCTCGACGTCTTCTCTGGAGGCTCCAGTTGCCTTAAAGTCCTGCAATTTCAATGTGCCGATGCAGATGCGTCCTTGGGCAAAAAATTGAAAACTCTGCAGAAAACGTTGCAATAATGCCATTCTTGCAGGCTTCTCTTGCTCATAGAGATGCAGCGCCGCCTTGGCCGGATCAGCTCCCATATCAACCAATTGGCAACACAGCTCGAAGGTGAGGTGACTGGTCGAGGAAAAGCGGAATTGACCAGTATCAGTCGCAATGCCAACGTAAAGAGCCTGTGCGGTGGTAGCATCAATCAAGGTTGGCTCCTGTAACATCAACGCAGCCAACAACTCGCAAGTAGCCGCGCTCTCGGGGACAATCAAATTCAATGTGCCATAGCGTCGATTGGAAACGTGGTGATCAATGACTCCAAGAATCGAGGAAAATCGAGTCTGCGCGGCTGGACCCAACCTCGATCGGTCCGCACAATCAACACTCACTGCAACCGCATCCGATCCATAAGAAAAACCTTCTTCCTGATCACAAAAAAATGGGGTATCTCCAATAAAGGGCTGACAATTACGCGGTACTCATGGTGATTCACGGCAACCGCATCTACACCCTTAGCTTTCAAAAATCGCACTAAGGCCACCTGAGAGCCAATACAATCACCATCCGGCCTGATATGTCCCAGGACTACCACCTTCCGGCCCACAAGCTCTCCCAGCAATGAATTCCAAAGGGGATTTAATCGGGCACAAATCTCACTTTGGGTCATGACGGATCCTCAGGTTGACCGGAAAATTGTCCTTCACCCTCAAGACCCAATGAATCCATCAATTCATTGAGCCTGGTTCCACGTTCGTTAGCTTCATCCAAAATGAACTCAAGGTGCGGCAGGTACTTTAACACCACCGTTTGCGCCACAAACTGGCGCACAACAGAAGCATTTTTGCGCATGAAAACGTTCAATCCATTGACGCTGAAACGGATCCTGCTCTACAATGGAATAATAAACGGTTGCCTTGCGCAGATTTGGAGTAACGTCCACATCTGTAATAGTAACCGCTACCGTCTCCTGCTGGAACCGGGTGTGCAACACATGGCTGATCTCCCGCTTGAGCAACTCGTTGACTCGAACAACGCGCTGTCCCATGGCTTATAAGGCAGGTTTAATTTTGAGAATCTCGCAACATTCGATGATATCCCCTTGCTGATAGCCATTGAAACCATCCAGCTGAATACCACATTCGAACCCGGCTCGTACTTCACCAACATCGTCTTTGAAACGCTTGAGCGTTCCTACGCGACTCTCATACACAACTTGGCCTTTGCGAAACAGGCGGGCAATAGCGTCTCTCTGGATACGACCTTCGGTAACCATACAACCTGCCACAAACCCCTTCGCCAGAGGGAACACTGCCCGCACTTCAGCAGCACCGATTTTGTTTTCACGCAACTCCGGTTCCAACAGATCAGCCATAGCATCTTTGACCTGATTGATGATTTCGTAAATGATGCGGTGTTGCAAAACGGTGATTCCCTGGTGCTTGGCATAACTCGATACACCATTTTCCAGACCCACATTAAAGGCTACGACCGAAGCACCGGAAGCACTGGCCATGACAACATCATTCTTAGTTATGTCACCCACACCTGTGTCCACCACAGACAGCTCGATTTTGTCGCTCTTGATATTTTCAAGCGCAATAGCTAAAGCCTCGGCAGTTCCGAAAACGTCTGCTTTCACTACAACCCTGAACATTAGTTTTTGGGTTTTGGCAATTGCGGCAAATAGGTCCTCAACTGAATTACTACCGCTCTCTTGTCGTTCCGCAGCAACAAGCTTGCGTCTTTCGCTCTCGTTTTCCTCCGCGATACGCTTGGCCTCCCGTTCATTTTTGACGGCATAGAATCCGTCTCCCGCATCCGGGGTGCCAGACCAACCGACAATTTTCACCGGAGTGGAGGGCGCAGCTGCTTTGATTTGCTGACCCTTGTCATCAATCAGCATACGCACCCGACAGTAATTGGTACCGGATACCAATGCATCACCGGGCTTCAAGGTACCGTTACGAACAATGACTGAAGCTGTGGACCCGCGCCCCAGTTCCTTCTGTGCCTCCATAACAATACCTTCAACACTACCCTTCGGGTTCGCCTTGAGGTTTTCAATGAGTTCCGCCTGTAATAAAATGCTGTCCAACAAGCCATCGAGGCCCTCGCCCTTGAGTGCAGAAACTGCTGCCAACAACGTCTCACCACCCCAATCTTCAGGAGTAAGATTGCGTTCTTGAAGTTGTCG
Source organism: Verrucomicrobiota bacterium (assembly GCA_021208135.1). Classification (GTDB taxonomy): domain Bacteria; phylum Verrucomicrobiota; class Verrucomicrobiia; order Opitutales; family Oceanipulchritudinaceae; genus JAJOKB01. The sequence continues at coordinate 47,724 of JAJOKB010000082.1, forward strand.
TTTGACTCTATCCAGGTTGGCGCCACGGCTGTCCATTTTATTGACAGCGACCACCACAGGTACACCTGCGGTCTGAGCGTGCGAAAGTGCCTCATCGGTTTGCGGCATGAATCCATCGTCCGCCGCCACCACCAATACCGCAACATCGGTAACGTTGGCACCACGGGCACGCATATTCGAAAATGCTGCGTGACCGGGAGTGTCGATAAAAGTAATCTTCTGCCCCTTATGCTCAACCTGATACGCACCAATATGTTGCGTAATACCACCTGCCTCGCCTGCCACCACATTGGTTTTGCGGATGGCATCTAGCAGGGTTGTCTTACCGTGGTCAACGTGACCAAGGATACAAACCACAGGGGGCCGCGGTTCAAGAAGCTGGGACTCATCAACCTTGGCCTTTTCCTTTTTGGGCTGCTGAGGTTGCGATTCGCCTCTATGCTTAATATCCAGTTCAAATCCGTTGTTCCGTGCGAGCTTGATGGCCACTTGCTCATCAATGACATAATTCATCGACGCAAATATGCTCATCTCCATCAGATCGGAAATCAGCTGAAACGGCTTCTTGCCCATCTGAACTGCAAAGTCGCGAACAACAATCGGTGGCTTGACTTGAAGCTTGCGCAATCCCGGGCCTGTTTCAGAAACCTTAGCATCAGTTTGCGCTTCAGCATTAGCTGTAGTTTGAGCGGGTGCCTGAGTGACAGGAGGCACTACTGGCGGCGCTCCGGCACCTCCGGCACGAGGAAGGGGTGGCGGCTTCGGAGCACTCGGTTTAACCCCAACGTTCGGGGGCGTCACAACGCCAGGCCCAGAGCGAGGAATAACAGGCGGTGGTGATGAAATGGTCGGCTGCGAAGGCGGCAAAACCGGGGGCCGCTGCGGAACAGAAACGGGGGGTACTGCAGGAGGTGGTGTAACCTGTGGTGCTTGCCCGGCAGAAACGGGTCTGACTGGCACAGGAGGAGCCATAACCGGAGGCTTAGGAGGCAAAACCGGGGGGGCATTCACTTTCGCCGCAGGAGCTGGTGGGACTTGCACGGTCTTGGCTTCTTCTGCCTCATTTGGCTTGGAAGCGACAGGTGCAGTCGGTGATGCTGTTGTCGTAGGCATCACCGGGCGCGGCGGCTGAATAACAACCTGAGAAGGAGCCACTGGACGGGTTACCGCCCCAATGGGCGGACGGGGAAGACTAGGCGGTGCTTTTCCGCCGGGCACCGGCACAACGACTTTCTGCGGGGAGACTTGCGCTGCTGCCTTGGAGTCGGCCTCCTCCTGCTGCATTTTGACCACTTCATCTTTAGTTAATATCTTGGCTGCACCCGCCTGAGGCTCATCCGTTTTAGCCTGATCCTCAGTTGGATTGTCCGCAGTTGCAACAGGTCGCTGGATTCAGCACCGCCTTCAACAGTCCCGAATTCTTCACGCAGACTTTCCGCAGATATGTTATCGATTGTACTGGATGCGCTTTTAACTTCGTATCCGCGATCACGCAACAGCGTGATAAGATCGGCATTATCCATGCCGATTTCTTTGGAAAGCTGATAGATTCGTACACTCATAATTGTTACTTCACCTTATTTCGATGATCTGCCACCAATTTAATTAGTTGGTCAGCACCACCTTGATCAAAACCCATTGCAACCAAATCCTTGGCTTCCACTCCTTCAAATGTTTCCGGACTCACCAGTCCCTGATTAACCAAATAGGCTGCGACTTCATCAGAAACACCTTCGACACCTTCCCAACCACGGATCGCCTCCTTCAATCTGGCATCAAATCCAATCTCTTTCTGTTGTAACTTGGAAATATCCAACTTCCAACCCATCAGTTTGGATGTAAGTCGTGCATTCTGCCCGCGACGACCGATCGCAACGGACAAATCCACATCACTTACCTCAAAATACATCCGCTTGTTACGCGCATCCACTTTGATGTTCATCGGAACTGCAGGTTTAATTGCCTCCCGCAACATTTCAATGGGATCAGCATGGTATTTTACAATATCAATTTTTTCCCCATTGAGTTCGCGAACAATACTTTTCACACGGGCACCGCGGGCACCCACGCAGGCACCCACAGGATCCACCTTGGGATCGGCACTGCTGACAGCTATCTTGGTGCGATATCCGGGTTCACGCGAGATGGCCTCCAATCGCACTGTTCCATCAGCAATTTCGGTGACTTCCAGCTCAAATAATCTGCGCACAAACTTTACGCTGGCACGCGACAAAATAAGCTCAGGTCCACGATTCGTCGGTTCAATATTGAGCAGTAGACAGCGAATACGCTCTCCGGGACTGTAATCTTCACCCGGCACTCTTTCCTTGGGCGGTAAAATGGCTTCTGCTTTGCCCAAATCCACAACTAGATCGCCGCGCTCACGCCGCCGCACAGTACCGGTGACAATGTCACCCACCTGATCCTTATAGTCATCATAAATCCTGTCCTTCTCAAACTGCCTGAGCCGCTGCATGATAGTCTGCCGGGCGGCTTGCGCCGCGATACGACCCAATTCACCGGGATCTATCTCCTTCTCAATAAACACCCCAATTTCAGCCTGAGGATTGAGCTGACGAGCCTTTTCAATGTGAATTTCGCGCTTTGGATCACTCACCGAATCAACAACTTCCATCAAACTCCATGCCTTCAAAGCACCGTTCTTGGGATTGATCTCTATCTTTAATTCCTGACCAGAATTCACCCCTCTCGCTGCAGCGCCGCGAATAGCATTGGCTATCGCACTGATCATGTCAGCCCGCGCGATGCCTTTCTCTTTCTCCATGTACTCGAGAACGGATAATATTTCCTGGCTCATAAATGCTATGTGTGAATTGGGTGTGTATTAAGACAAAAGGAGCGGGCACCGGCCCACTCCCCTTGGCAAGAGAAAAATTGTCGCGTATAGTACGTGACCGAATCGGCTTATGTCAAGCCCAGCACGGCAAAGATAACAATCATGGATCTGTCACCAGCTTTTCAACCACAGTCCAGACCAACCATAATCGCCCACAGGGGCGGAGCAGGAGCGCGTCCGGAAAATACGGTTTCAGCGTGTCGGCATGCTTTAAGTTCAGGAGCAGACGCACTGGAATTAGATGTGCAATTGAGCAAAGACGGTCACCCCGTCGTCATCCATGATTCAACCATTGACCGAACAACGGGAATGACCTCGATACTCACCAGCGTTGGTAGCGCTATTGTGAACAAGGGCACACGCGTGGATCAATTGAATTTGGCTGAGTTGCAATCGCTAAATGCAGGATACGCCTTTTTTTCCGCAACCGGCACAATCGATAAAATAATCACGCCTATACCTTCTTTAGCATTGATTTTTTCGGAATTCACAGGAGTTCCGATTATTTTAGATTTGAAGCGACAGAAAGGTCGGAAGAAAAATCAGCAATTGGTGCAAACAGTAGGACAACTGATCCGTCAATTCCGCCGGACTCCACATACCATTGTGGGTAGCTTCAGCGATTTATTACTACTAAAATTCCGCAAAGCATTTGCAGAAATTCACACAGGAGCAGGAGTCATGGAGGTCACCTGGACGCTGCTATTGCACCGCTGCAGGATGGCTGGGTTATTGAAACCAGCCCCAAGGTCCTATCAGTTACCTGTGCGCAAAGGAGCAGTACGCGTTGCTTGTCCTTCATTCATTCAAAACCTCAGGCGCAATGGATCCAGAGTAGACTTTTGGACGATTAATTCTGTCGAAATCATGCACCAACTGGCAAAGGATGGTGCAACCGGCATCATTACAGATTTTCCAGACCGTGCGATCACTGCCTTTGCAGCCGGTTCCAAGGCCGACCAAATGCCAATGCCTTGAATATTCTAGCTCAATTCTTTGTCAGTTGCTTGATCCACATCAGCACCTGCTGGATAGATGCGTCCCAATAATCCCAAGTATGCGCCGCACCCTCAGCTTCCGCATAGTCCACTTTTACCCCGCAAGCATTGCAATGCGCAACGAACTCACGGTTTTCCTCAATGAGAAAGTCCTGCGTACCACAACGCGAGAATAGTTCAGGCAAATGCGGGTTTTTACTGGCCTGCTGCAAGAGAAAAAATAGGTCATTGGTAGAGTTACCTACCTTATCCATGGGACCAAAAATGGCTTGAGCTTCTACACTGCGCTCCGGCAGCCTTTTGGTAAAAATAGATTTCACATCCAGTGCACCAGATAAACTCGCCGCGCCGGCCCATTCAGTCGGATAGCTTAATGCAACTTTGAAAGCGCCGTATCCTCCCATCGACAATCCCGCAATGAATTTGTTGACTGGGGATGCAGACAGCCGGAAAAACGATTCGCACAGCGCCGGTAGCTCTTTGCTGACAAATTCAAAATACTTCAACCCAGAGGGCATGTCAGTGTAGAAACTGCGGTGAACAGCTGGCATCACCACCGCTAAGCCCAGCTCAGAAACATACCGCTCAATACTCGTCCGGCGCATCCAAATCGTGTGGTCGTCCGATAGCCCATGCAGCAGGTACAACACCGGCGGTAATCCGGCAACCGTAGATCCAGATAGCCCAATTTGCGATATCGTCTTTTGCGGCAGTAGTACGTTCATACTGACCGATTGAGCCAGGCACTCAGAGAAAAAAATTGCAGGTCAAAAAAAGCCATTCCGAAAAACTACAGGCAGGGAATGTTTTTGCAAGAAGACTGCGTCTGTCTCTATGTTGAGGGTATCTTCAACACTTTGCCTTCATTCATGCAAGTGGCACCTAATCTGAAACCGATTCTGATGTCACACATTTCATTCATCTCAAATCGACAGCTAACCCCCCTTACTGAGGTTCGGACAGTGGCCGAGTGTAGCCAACCCAGGATGTAACAACTTAAGTTTCGGCCACTTTTAATTCAGTGGTCTCCAAAAGTCTGTTGAAATACAGCATAATGTCCCTGTGAGCTATCGCCTTGGAGTGATCGACCCCTAATGCTACACAAATGGCAACAAATTCAATGTCCGTCACGGGGCGCTGTTGATTTTCGATGCGCGAAATAGCTGTTCGATCAATGTTGAATCCCATATTGAAAAGCCGTTGCACCAACTGCTCCTGAGTCACCCTAACAGGGCCTGAGAGCCTCAAGCTACGCAAACACCCGCCACAAAGGTTTTTGAATTTATTGTTCATCAGAATCACACCCGTGATTCAAATACTATCAACTAATCGCGCCCCGTGTGTGCGCAGCGCACACAAATTGTGCCCAAATTGCACAATATGCACCATAACTCGCCATTTGCGGTGTCGGATAGTGACTGTCCACATAATCTACAAGCCCATCAGCAGTCCAAATAGTGACTGTCCTGATTCTGCCCTCAAAGGCCCAAAAGACGCAAATAGTGACTGTCCAGATAATGTCTGAACGAATATCACATCCATGCACTCGTTCATGAAGATGGCTTGGACAGCAGCCAGAAATCATACATCGCCTAATACCTCCTATAATCACCGTTGATTGGTCAAATTTTTGGCTGAGCGGTAAATTTTACCTATTGACCGGCCAAGCATAAAGGACACTAATGCTCAGAAGTAATGGATGTGCTTGTATTGACTGTGTTGCTAAGCCTGCTGTTGGTGGCGATTTTCCTGGTTTTCTACCTTAAGGACGCGGGCGACGAGGCTTTGGCAGTGTGGAGCAAGACGCATTATTGCCATTCAGCGAAGAGCGGAAAAAAGTCGGCAAGCGGCCGGATACCCGCGAGCGATAACTCCAATGTCGAAGCCTTAATGAAATCAACTGTTACAACCAGAACTATTGCCTACGATGATCAATCAGTGAGGCTATTCGTGCTCGCAGCCATTGCCTGGGGATTTGTAGGCATGCTGGCAGGGGTGCTGATTGCCTTCCAGATGAATTTTCCACTGCTGAATTTCGAGACTCCATATCTCACTTTTGGACGTTTGAGGCCCTTACATACGAACGCCGCAATCTTTGCTTTCGTTGGCAATATGATGTTTGCCGGAGTGTACCATTCTACCCAACGGCTGTGCAAAGTCAGGCTCGCCTCGGATTTCCTGACCAGGTTCCACTTTTGGGGTTGGCAGTTAATCATTGTACTGGCGGCCATCACCCTCCCGCTTGTCTGACTCAAGGTAAAGAATATGCTGAGTTGATTTGGCCGATCGACCTTCTGGTGGTTGTAGTGTGGGTAGTTTTTGCGATCAACTTCTTCTGGACTTTGGCAAAGCGCAACGAGCCTACTTTGTATGTGGCCCTATGGTTCTATATAGCAACCATCATTACAGTGGCTATGCTCTACGTAGTGAATAATCTGGCCATTCCTACCGGTTTAACTCACAGCTATCCCGTTTTTGCGGGGGTGCAGGACGCCTTGGTACAGTGGTGGTATGGACATAATGCGGTCGCATTTTTCCTGACAACGCCGATTCTCGGTATCATGTATTATTACCTGCCAAAGGCTGCAGGACGGCCGGTCTACTCGTATAGGCTGTCCATTGTGCATTTTTGGTCGTTGGTCTTCATTTATATCTGGGCTGGTCCTCATCACCTGTTAAACACCGCATTGCCTCATTGGCTACAAGCCCTTGGAATGCTGTTCAGTCTCATGCTATGGGCCCCCAGTTGGGGAGGAATGCTAAATGGCTTGCTAACTTTACGCGGAGCCTGGCACAAGCTGCGCACAGATCCGGTACTTAAGTTCTTTGCTGCGGGAGTCACCTTTTACGGGATGGCGACGTTTGAAGGTCCTTTGCTTTCCATTCGTGCGGTTAACGCACTTGGACATTATACTGACTGGATTATTGGTCATGTCCACGGCGGGACGCTGGGATGGAATGGATTCATGGCTGCTGGCATGTTTTATTATCTAGTTCCAAGACTTTGGAACCGCCAGCTACATTCAGTGGCATTGGCGAACATGCATTTCTGGTTAGGTTTGGTTGGCATCCTGCTTTATGTTGCCTCCATGTGGGCCAGCGGAATTACCCAGGGACTGATGCTCAACGGCACCACCGAAAACGGAACGCTACTGGCCTACCCTGCTTTTCTGGACAGCTTGAATGCCATCCGCACTCTGATGCTCACCCGCGCAATAGGAGGCACATTATATCTCATCGGTTGGGCACTATTGATCTATAACGTGTATCGCACCATCCGCGGAGCCGAGACGGTAGACGGCACCATAGAAATTACTGAATCCGAAACCGAGGAGACCAGAAAACTTGAAGGTAGCTTGGGGTTATTGAGAACCTTCTTCAATGGTCCGGTGATCTACGCAACAGTAGTCATTCTATTTACATTTCTTTGGTTCTTCGGTGGCCAACTGGCTTCGCTTGCCGGTTTATTCGGTGTGGTCTTCTTCAGTTTGCTGGCAATCGTCCACTTTCACGTCAGCCATGCCCGCTGGGCTGATTGGTATGAAAAACTGCTTGGTAACTGGGCACCGTTCACTCTCTTGACATTTATTGCAGTGGCCATTGGAGGAGCGGTACAAATCATTCCTACCCTTTCGGTTCAACGCGCCCAAAACCTTGAAGACCGTGTTCAAGTGCCATACACGCCGTTGGAGTTGGCAGGTCGTGACATATATGTCCGGGAAGGATGCTATGCCTGCCATTCACAAATGATCCGAACCATAGTACCCGATGTTCTTCGATATGGCGACTATTCCCGATTAGGAGAATCCATTTACGATCATCCATTCCAATGGGGCTCAAAACGGACTGGACCCGATTTGGCCAGGGAGGGTGGCCTGCGCAGCAATCTGTGGCACTATCAACACATGATCGACCCCACCAGTACATCTCCCGGATCCAACATGCCTGCCTACCCTTGGCTGGAAACCCGGCAACTCAATTTCTCAAGCATGGTCAGCCGCATTAATGTGCAAAGGCGACTGGGAGTTCCTTACCCTTCATGGACAGAGGAGGAGATTGTTACAATGATGACGGAACAAGCGACGGAAATTTCCCAAAACCTGGCTCGGGAGGGCTCGATTGCCATCGAACCTGACCGCGAGCTGATCGCCCTGATCGCTTACCTGCAGAAGCTGGGCACGTGGGAAGATGCGGAATCGGCAAGATCCCGAATCGAGCAAGCCCGCGCAGGAACACGCTAACACCGTTCTCCATGTTTAGACGTGTATTTTTGGAAAACTGGCAGGTAACGCTGATTGTAATAGCATTCCTGCTTACATTTTCAGCGTATCTGATGCTAACATTGCGCACCATCCTGATGAAAAAGTCCGAACGCGACCGCTTGGCAAACTTACCGTTGGAGGACGATGAAACACCCAAGAAATCAACCTCAAACAAAGACCAGAAACCATCATGAAAAATCATCCAGACGCTTCCAAACATGATTCTTCTGAACCACCGCTGCGGCCGCATGTTTACGACGGTATTCAGGAATTTGACAACAGTATGCCCAACTGGTGGCTGTGGACTTTTTATGGTGCGATTATTTTCTCCGTCATCTATTGGTTCAGCTATTATGATTCCGAAATGATGGAAAGCGACAGCGCAAAAATGGTACGTGAAATGAGTCGTATAGAAGAAGCCAGACTGGCATCCGTAGGTGAACTCAACAACGAAACCCTTTGGGCTATGAGTAGAAATGCTGGGTTTGTATCGTCAGGAATGCTGGTTTATCAGGAAAACTGCGCCTCTTGTCATGGAGCAAATCGTGAAGGTGGCATAGGCTTGGCCCTTAACGATGGCGATTGGAAATATGGTGGAAGCCCAATGGAAATTTTCGATATTGTAGCCAATGGGTCGCCCGACCGCACTGCAGGAATGCAAGCGTGGGAACGCCAACTGGGGCCTCAAAGAATTAGTCAGGTTGTGGCATATATTCTGAGTTATATGGAACCTTGATCAAACGGCAATGGGTTCCGTCAAAAACAAGCTTCCACATCGAGACACCGTTACTACAATCAACAACGATGGTTCCCGTTTTTTCATACATCCTGCTGATTTTAGCGGCCATTGGCTCCGTTGGAGGAGAGCGGTGGCATTTGTATTTATTGTTATTTTCTTTGCGCTGCCTTGGATTCAGGTAAAGGGAAATCCAGCAGTTTTTCTGGACGTGGCTAGTTTGAGATTCCACCTGTTTGGCTTCACTCTGGCTGTTCAGGATCTGTGGCTGATGTTTTTTTCTGATCTCAGGGGTTAGCCTTTTGCCCTGTTTTTCATTACTGCGTTTCTGGGCCGCATTTGGTGCGGGTGGGCCTGCCCTCAAACACTATTTCTCGAACATGTTTATCGCAGGGTTGAGCGCTGGATTGATGGTGACTCCGTCGCCCGCAAAGCTTTGGAATCATCTCCTTGGACAACGGGCAAGATTTATAAGAGGATCCTTAAGCACATCCTGTTTATTGGCCTGTCGTTGGCTATCGCACATTTGTTTCTCTCTTACTTTGTATCGATCCCGCAACTCTGGACATGGATAGCCACCTCTCCACTCCAAAACTGGAAAGCATTTGTTTTTGTCATGATAGTGTCTGCGGCACTGTACGCTAATTTCGCATGGTTTCGAGAGCAGTTGTGCTTGATTATCTGTCCATATGGTCGGCTCCAGTCCGCTTTGGTTGACGAGCACTCAATCAATGTCGCCTATGACTATAATCGAGGCAATCCGCCGGGTCCGGCTCGGGATCCCAACGCAGGCGATTGTATCGATTGTCGGAGATGCGTGCAGGTGTGTCCAACCGGGATTGATATTCGACAGGGACTGCAGCTGGAATGCATTGCATGCACTGCCTGTATCGACGCGTGTGATGAAATAATGACCAAAGTTAAGCGACCACAGGGGCTGATTCGCTATGTCAGTGAAGAACAGTTGGAAGGTAGGAAAACCCAATGGATCAGGCCTCGCACCATCCTTTACAGCATACTATTGTTCCTTGGAATGAGCGTTGCAGGTTATTCCTTAATGCAACTTCAACCAATTGTTTTCACAGCTACCAGAATGGCAGGGGCACCTTACATCATCACTGAAACTGGCGTGCGCAATCAGTATCAAGTAAGGCTGGTAAACAAAACCAACCAGGACAAAAGGTTCTTTTTCACCGCATCAGCAGTGGACGATTCGCTGCCACTCGCGGTTGCCAGTGCGGCTGATGGCATTTTGGTTCGACCTTTGGGAGAAGTTGTCACACCGGTAATTGTCTCCGTGAGTGCAGCTGATTTTCCAGGGCGCTTTCCCATTAGGATTGAAGTTCACAACAAAGAAAGTACTTCTGTGTGGAGCCGGGAAGTTGATTTTCTTGGACCGGATCGCGACCTATTGCGACAACGTATTTTTCCAACTGCACCAAATGAATGAGAAACGAACATTATGGGCCATGGTCGGACTGGGTTTCCTTTTGCTAATTACCGCCTGGACTATTTTTTTTCTATGTTGCGTGTCGAAATCCAGTCGAACGAATTGAGGTACCAGTGCATAGCAGATAACTCGTTTTACTTGAGCTGATGCACTTTCAATTGAGTATCAATGCGGTTCGGCTCCCATTAAAACATACGTTCGTCATTGCCCGAGGGGGCAAAACTGTCGCTGAAAACCTGTTCATAAACCTGGAAGCGAAAGGCGTAATTGGTCATGGCGAAGCAGCTCCGTTACTTAGGTACGGACAATCAGTTACATCTATTCAGCCAGCTTTCAAAAATACCCCATTTAGGGACTGTCCAGTAATTGACGATCCAGACGATTGGCAGGCTTATCTTCGCGGATTCAAGGGACTTGTGCCGCCTGCGGCGGTTGCTTGTTTGGACATGGCCTGGTGGGACTGGTATGCGAAAAGCACGGGTAGACGCGCCGACGCCTTGATGGGGGATTCAGCGTAAACCGCCGCCACTGCTTAGTTCACACACAGTGAGCATCAGTGAAGGAGAAGATCTTGATCAACAATTGGAGCGTTTGCGCGCATGGCCAGTGCTGAAAATTAAAGTGGGTGGCACCGAAGACGCGCGGCGCATACTTAAAATCCGGCAACGTTCGCAACAACGCATCTGGGTGGATGCCAATGAATCCTGGACTGACTACCAGCAAGCGCGGCAAACGTTATTTACCCTAGCAGACGCCGGTGTTGAATGGGTGGAACAACCGGTTCCTGCCGCCGCCGTTGAGCTTCAGCATAAATTGCATCGAGTGAGTCCCATACCACTGATGGCTGATGAAAGTTGCCACACACTGGAAGATTTGCCCGGCATTTGCAGGCATTTCAGTGCTATCAACATGAAGCTAATGAAGGCTGGCTCCATGACAGAAGGTCTAAAAATAATCAGAGCCGCGCACCAATTGGGGCTAAAATCAATGGTCGGCTGCATGATTGAGTCTTCGTTGGGCATAACAGCGGCCGGCTTGATTGCGCAGGAGGCGGATATGGCGGATTTAGACGGACATTTGTGGCTACAGGATGATCCTTGGGAAGGATTGCAATTCGCAGAGGAGGGAATCTGGATTTTGCCAGATGAGGCCGGGCTCGGGGTCAAGCCTCGGGCTGCCACTGATGAAGGCGCGAAGTAATAAATTGAATGACCGCCTCATTTTCGGCTTTGCCATTGCCCGATATTCGAAGCGGTTCTCCGAATTCAAATTTCATGGGTATTGATGGGCGTATCGGTCCAAAATCTTTGAGCAACTTACCATTACCCCATGCCTCGGTATGCAGAGCCAAAGGAACCACAGGAGCACCAGCTGATTTTGCCAGCTTTACACCAATTGAATTGAATTCTTCGGGTACAAATTCCACACTACGGGTGCGTTGTGGAAAAATGATCACATGGTAGCCTTGCCGGAGGCGATCTGTACCCTGCTCCATAACGGTCTTGAAGTCTTCTCTGGGATTATCCCTGCCCACAACGACAGGTTTTCTGGACCGCATAATATGCCCAAAGACAGGATAAGTGATTAAACTGCGTTTCACGACAAAGGTTACCTTAATCATTGGAACCAAAACCCCTGCCAATAGAAACGTTTCTGCCGTACTCATGTGATTGCCAATAATGACCGATGGTTCGGATAAACGGTCAAAAACACTCTGATTGCGGATATCGATCCTCACTCCTGTCCGTTCCAGAGCCCGCAACAAAGAGAGCGAGTCTCTCTGCCACCTATCGTCATCGTAATCGCCTTTGCGGGCGGCGACCGCTCCCCGCCATACCGTCCAAGCCGCCTGACTGTAAAAAGTAAGCGTTGGAAAAAGCTTACGGAACCCATGCGGCCGCACATTGGGACTGAAATATGGATCGGTAAATTTTGTCATTGGATGATAGTCATAACCTGCGACAGCTGACATGCCAGCCATTTTCATAAGATCAAAGTTTCCAAAACAAATCTCCCCACACTTTGTGTCATCCGCCGTAAGGTAATCCATCACTGCAGTGCAAAAAGCCGGGAACTATCCGGCAGTATTGCATCGACACACGCTTTACGCTGCCAGAGGACATTCTCTGGATTTTTGGCACACTCTATTTGCGCGACAATGAAAAATTTCTGATCTCGAACCGTCAATAGATCCATAAGGGGAAGCAGCCATTCGCCTTGGGAGATACCCGTTCCAAGCGACTGAAGTGCCTCATGCACCACAGCACTTGCGAGAAACTCACTCACACTTAAAAAGCCCGCATCCATGCTTCTCAAACGGGAAACTAAATCAACGGCCCAATCATCCACCCAGGGTAAGTGCGATCGGCAACCCAGATTGTGCACATCCAACAGTATCTCTACCCATGCATTCGGGTCCAAAGTATGCACATTCCAACGCATATAAGCATCTGCTGAAGGGATTGTAGGAACCCAGTTGTCCAACTTGGTATTCAGAAAGGCTCCCCAGGGTTCTCCCATAGAATTCGGTGGCAACCCTGGCCAATACAATGCGCGCAAAGCAGTGGATCGCAACCGGTAACTCACTCCACAGCGGCGATGGTAGATGGGGGTGTTTTGCGGCACAACCGGTGGCATTACCTCGAGTCGACCATCCCGCCATTTTCCTTTCCAACCGAGCCACTCCGCAAGTCATATTGTCTGCGCCAAAAGTCAAAACCCGGTTCATCCAGTTGCAATTTAAATCCATAGGAAAATGCCCTCATGCCCCATCTATAGTCTTCGCTGCGTTCCAGCCAGAACTGGTCTGGATCGAGGTCGAGTGTCGTGCCGGGCCAAGGGTTCAGGTTAGCTGAAAATAAAACCTGGCCATAGCTGCCTGACGGATTCCTCTCACGCAAATTTATGGTCACGTCTTCCCTCGCTGCCACAACCCGCAAGGCAATCCCGTGGCTCCTGTCCAAGACGAGTGGATCTAATGCGATTCTGCCTAAGCCGGCTGGCAAAACCCTTACCAACCCTTGGTTCTGCAATGGCTCCCGGAATGGTAAAAATTCTCCGGGCTCCAACCAAACATCCTCCACTGATGCTCCAAAACCATGATGAACCCAAGCACGCCAGGGTCCGGATTCCCAGCGATGATCCAAGGTATCTTGCAAATCAATTTCAAACAATGTCATCCCGGTTGTCGAATTCAGTAAAGCAACTCTGGGAAGTCCCTCAATTTCTATGCCAATTGGGGCAACGGGGTGGAGTTCCCGCTGAAATCGAACCGGCTCATTATATGGATTCCAGAGAATGCCTTCAATGTGATAACGAAAACGGATATCAGCAGTCGCGGCAGCGTGGAAAACCCCAATGTGAAGCACTGCTGCCGCCAAAACAGGACGCAACTTGTCACCAATTTCAGGATCCACCCAACTGAATCCTTTTTCACGCCAATCATAAGGCATCGGATGATGCCAAGTGGACCTCTGCCATTCAGGCCGCGAGAACCGACCCGCAGGATACACCCACCACCTGACCGACCACTCAGACCCATCCGGTGCCATTACAGGCCAAGACTCAGCGAGAGTTTGCCATCCAAGCTCCGGCCTGAGCGGAGTGTAAACTTCACTGATTTTTCGACCACATGACATGTGTCCACGCCGCGTAACTCCATCCTCTTGTACCACACCAGAATACCAACGAAATATACCTTCAGATAAGGCACTGACACCCACTGCCTCCAAAGCATGCGCAACTTGCACACGCTCATGCACTTGCAATTTTAGTCGCAACTGATGTCCCAGTGCGTGAACGAAAACAAATACCCAAATCAAAAATCCTGCAGCTACCAATGAAAGATAACCGCTTTCTGAACCACTTTTTTTTGCTTTCACTATTACATTTGCACATTGACATACTAATCTTACAAGCGTAATTTCTCTATCCAATTAATTGTGATGTCAAGTATAGTTAACACATATTCTCCTGTCATTCACGGTCGTGCCCCACTACTATGGGTGGTGCTGCCGGGGATGGCGGGGGTTCAGCTGGGGACGCAAGAGGTGGTGTATCCGTGGCTGTGGTTGGCGTTGGCTGGAGTGGCCCTGGCGGGATTGTGGAGCAAAGTGGAAGGGCGAGGGTTTCACATGATCTTAGTGCTATTTGCATTGGTGCTGGGAATGTTATACACATCCTTGCGACTGGGATCGAC
>JAJOKB010000080.1 GCA_021208135.1 Verrucomicrobiota bacterium
GAGTTCAGAGGCGCTAAAACTAAAAAGAAGGCAGGCAAAGGAAGGCGTGGAGCCATGCAAGATAATGGACTGTCCAGAAAAGGGGCGCTTGGGGCGGGCGCGCGTATATGGACTGTCCAGAATAGGGGGGAAGGGGGTGTTGAGGGAGCTGATTTGCTTGCTGGTAGCGGGTTATGCAGGCTAGCGGATTTGGAAGTCTTCGCTCAGGATTTGTTTGGGCTTCAGGCCAGCTTTCAGCAACAGGGAACGAATGGATTCAGTCATGGGTCCTGGGCCGCACAGCATAACTAAATGATGCTCCAAAGGTTCCTTTACTGCCGCTTGCAGGGTGGATTCGTTTATGAAACCAGATTCATCAGAAAGATGGAATTCAACCGACAGTTGTGCTACATTTGTTGCTGCTGCACGCAACTCGTCGGCGTACACCTGTTTGTCCTTGTTAGGCACTGAATAAATCAAAGTAGCTGGACCTTTCCGGTGAGCGAAAACTTCGGAAGCCACTAAACTAAGAAAAGGGGTGATTCCAACACCGCCGCCGATCATCAGCAGAGGCATTGCATGTTCTCGTAGCGGAATGTCACTAAAGTGGCCGTAGGGTCCCCAAATTCTGGCTGGTTCGCCGCGTTCAATTTTTTGAATATCGCTAGTCCAGTCACCCAATCGTTTGATTGAGAGGCGGATTGAGTTCTGTTCCGGTGAGCTGGAGATGCTGAATGGGTGTGGTTCTTCAGTTACCGCGTCGGAATCGAAGCTGATATAGAGGAATTGGCCGGGCTTAAAGTGCATAGGTCTGCCGACAGGTTTCAGGTAGACCTCAGAAATAGCATCGCCGATGTCGCGAACATCGCTGGTGACAACATCATATTGTGGACCAACGAAACGATAGAGAACTCTGATGTAAAGGTAAGCGCTTAGTCCGAGAAACGACCAAAACCCGTACCAGGCTGTGAGAACAGGATAGGTACGCATTTCGCCGCCGCTGATAAATGCGTGAATAAGAACTAGAACGAGCAGTAGGCCGAAAAAGTCATGAGTTCTTTTCCAGCGATGGTAGGCAATTTTTCACGTAGATGGAGAGGACAACCAGAAGGGCAAAAAAAGAGCAGGAGCCAGAATGCCACTATTGCGTGTCCAATCCTCTGAAAACCAAAGGTAGCGAAAAAAACGCCGGTTGAGTCGGTCTTGGCGATGGCTAGAAAAATGGGATGAAGAAAGATTAGAAAGAATGCGGTTTCTCCTATCACCCTGTGGGCGCGGTAAACTTTGTCCAATCCGCCAAACAGACGTTCTACTGGGCGAAACCGTGTGGCTAGAATGAATGCCCAGCACATCAATATCAGGGTACCGTGGCTGCCGACTTTAGCCGGGTAAATCCATGGGTTGGTGTGCAAGCTTCCTGCCCGCCACATTTCAAACACCCACAAAGCCAGACTTGCCACAACGGAGCCAAAGACGACTGAGTAACCGTACCATATTTGTTTTGAAGGAAGACGATCAGGCATAGGTGTATTCCTAGAGAAAAAGCCATCGAGGTCAACAGTGCTTGCCAGTCGGGTGGAGCACTTGCAACTTCATAGCAATCGCTTCAATGTTATGCCTATGCAATCCATGCGTTCACTGTCGATCCGGACTGATGCCGAGTCACTATCCAATGCCAATAGTTTTTGGGGTGCCTATGTCGCGGCAGTGTTGGCTTCTCTGGAAGTCGGGGTGGTTGTGATTTCGCCGGGCTCCCGTTCGACTCCGCTCACATTTGCCTGTGCGAGACAGGAGGGGCTGCAATGTCTGTCTGTATTGGATGAGCGCTCGGCAGGATTTATAGCTCTTGGGGCTGCGCGGGCCTCCCGCAGGCCGAGCGTTCTGATCTGTACATCAGGTTCAGCGGCGGCGCACTATTTGCCCGCAGTTATTGAAGCGCACGAGAGTGGTGTTCCGCTGATTGTCCTCACGGCAGATCGCCCTGCTGAGGCGAGATTTTGTCGTTCGGGTCAGACAATTGATCAACAAAGAATTTTCGGGGAATTTGTGTGTTTTGCCAGTGAGTGGCCGTTGCCGGAGGTTACGGAGACATCATTGAGGTATTTAAGACAATCCTTGGTTCATGCCGTCGAACGCTGCTGTTCTCCTGCAGGAGGAGTTGTGCATATCAACTGTCCTTTTCGCGATCCACTTGCGCCGACACCAGGTGCTGGTGCTAACATTTTGTGGGAGAACTTGTCTGCATCCCTATGGTTAAAGCCGTCTATTCCGCGTTCGGCTTCATTGATCAGTCGCAGTTTTCCGGGCATTGCGGGGTCTGTAATTGTGGTAGCAGGTGGAGCGGATCCTGTATCAGCTGAGGATTACGCCCTGAGCGTTTTTGAATTAGCAAAGCATTGGCAGGCCCCAGTCCTTGCTGATGTTCTGAGTCCACTGCGGCATCATGCCTCCTTGTGCAAAACTGTATTGGTTACCAGTTACGATAGTGTTGTGCGAAAACTATTGAACGGCGATATTAAAGCGCCGGACATCTCCAGTGTCGTGGTCATCAATGAGCTGCCTACCAGCAAACTGTTGCGCCGTTGGTTGGGTCAGTTGCAGGTGCCCTTTTATTGGTTGAGTGAACGATTGGACAATCGTGATCCGTTGCATGCACACAGTGAGCACATCAGGAGCACTCCCTGTGACTGGTTGCGAGCCATTGAAACCGAAGGCAGTCCTGAAATCAGGAATGCAGAGCTGCTTGATTGGTGGAAGGGGCAAGAGGAATACCTGTTGAACCGGTATCAAGAAAAGGTGACACAAAATAGGCACTTGGGATTGACCGAGCCGATGGTGATACCGATTATAGCAAACTTGATCTCTGCCGACTCGCTGTTGATTTTGGCCAGTAGCATGCCAGTGCGAGACGCGGAGTATTTCTGGCCACCGTCAAGCTCTCAATTGAGAGTTTTGGCGAATCGAGGAGCCAATGGCATTGATGGCACTGTATCATCAGCAATTGGAGCTGCTCTTGGTGGGCAGCCTGTCGTGGTTCTAGTTGGAGATCTGGCATTTCTCCACGATACCAATGCATTACTTAGTCTGGCCAAATTGCCGCATTTGAACCTGACGATTGTGGTTATAAACAACGAGGGTGGGGGCATATTTGGTCACCTGCCAGTTGCTGAATTTGATCCTCCTTTCCGAGAATTCTTTCTGACTCCGCAAAAGGTGGACATCGCTCAACTATGCAAAGCGTATGACATCAGGCACAATCGTATCCAATCAGCAGTGGAGCTGGAGCAGGCATTTGCTGCAGCATTGTCAGGTGGAATTCAGGTGCTTGAAGTTGCTTGTGAACGCAAACAAGCTATTGATTACAGAAAGTCTGTGTTGTGAAAAATCAGTTAGAGTCCAAGTCTGCTTTGTCCGGTGAAATTGGCTTCAAGGTATTGTTTGAATTGACCAACGATGCGGTATTTGTCGCGGATGCCGATGAAGGGATACTTTTGGACGCGAACTCCCGGGCTTTGGAATTGGTTGGGCGCGCGAAAAGTGAACTTGTTGGCCGACACCACACCCATCTGCATCCGGAAGTTGAGCGATCGTTTCTGGCGCAATCGTTTTTGGAAGCACCGGATGAAGAAAGGGATGAACCCATTACATGTGGTGTACTGACTGCGGAAGGTTATGTTGTTCCCTGCGAGATTCGCGCTCAACGAGTGAAGGTGGGAGAGAGCGTTTAGCTGTAGGCATTTTTAAAGATATATCCGAACGTGTGCGGGCCATGGAGGATATTCACCTGCGCAACGTCGCGATAGCGAATGTAGGTTGTGGTGTTACCATAGCCGATGCGCGACTTCCCGATATGCCTTTGATTTATGTGAATCGGGGCTTTGAGGAGATGACTGGCTACTCGGCGCGGGAAGCAGTGGGGCGCAGTTGTCGATTCTTGCAAGCTTACGACCGCGATCAGGAGCAATTGACAATCCTGCGCTCTGCCCTGCGCGGTGGCATCAGTTGCAATGTCAGATTACGGAATTACCGTAAGGATGGATCGCTCTTTTGGAATGAACTGCACCTTTCTCCAGTGCACAACGACGCAGGCGAGTTGACGCACTTTATTGGTATTCAAATTGATGTAACCGACAGAGTGCAGTCCAGGCAGGCGCTTGAGGCGAGTGAGGCCCGGTATCGGATGTTGGCTGATTCGGTGGAAGACTTGATTTGTCGTCGTAATGCGGACGGCTTTTTTGACTTTGTATCGCCAGCCAGTCGGCATTTGCTTGGATACGATCCGGATGAACTATCCAATACGGATTTTCTCGATTTGGTACACGCGGAAGACAGGCCAATAATTCTGGAAAAGCAGGATGAGTTGCGCCGCACCAAGTCCGCAGTGACCTACAGTTTTCGTTGGCGTCATCGCAACGGTGAGTTCCGGTGGGCTGAGGCCACGGATTCTCTGGCAGATAGTAAGGATGCCAAAGCCACGCACGTGGTCAGCGTCATGCGCGATATCACACTGAGGAGGCGGGCGGAAGAGGAAATTCGCAAAGCCCTTGATCAGGAGCGACGACTGAATGAAATCCGCACGCGTTTTGTCTCCATGGTCAGTCATGAATTCCGAACTCCCTTGACAGGGATCCGTGCCTCAGCCGGTTTCCTTCAAGAGTATGGTCACCGTATTTCGGAAGAGAAGCGTGCGCAACATTTCGCTAACATTGAGCGGTCGCTGGATCGAATGAATGAAATGCTCGATGAAGTTCTGGTTGTGGGTCGGTATGAATCCGGGCGTTTTGCCTTTCAAGCCAAGGGCGGTGTTAGTGTTGTCACTTTTTCAACAAATTCAGGAAGAGATGATTCGAATTTATCCTAAGCATACCTTGCAGATGAAGCATAATCTGGAACCCACGCAGCAGCTTGAGCTGGATCCTGATTTAGTGCGTCATATTACGCAAAATCTGGTGGGTAATTCTCTCAAGTACTCACCTGTACACAAACCTGTGTTGGTTGAGTTAAAATTGGCATGATCAAGAGTTGAGTATTGTTGTTCAGGATCAGGGGATTGGCATTCCTGAGGAGGATTTCCCCCGACTATTTGAACCCTTTCACCGCGCTGGAAATGTCGGAACTATTCGAGGTACTGGCCTAGGCCTTAATATTACCAAAACGTTCGGTTGAATTACATGGTGGTGTGCTTGAGTTTTCCAGTCAATTAGGCAAAGGCACACGATTCAGTGTTCGTTTGCCCGCGCCGCTTACTTTACCCGCTTAACCCCAATTCAAAATATGACACAAATTCTAGTATGTGAAGATGATGACCAAATTCGTCTGCCGCTTGTTGATTTGCTTGAGGCGAATGGCTATGAGGTTCTATCGGCTATCAATGGGCGTGACGGCATTGAATGGCGCGCCGGGAAAATCCAGATATCATTATTTCTGATATCATGATGCCGGAGGTTGATGGATATGCCGTTTTTGAGGCTATGCAAAGCGATCCAAAGACTGCAGTTATTCCATTCATCTTTTTGACAGCAAAGACGGACATACGAGACATTCGCGAAGGATTGGGATTAGGGGCTGACGACTACATTACCAAGCCATTTCAGCCGAGGCAACTACTGGAGTCCATCCGTGTTCGCCTGGAAAAATATGAGCGCATTTCCAACGCTGCGACCACGATCGAAAAAGAGGATGCAGAGGCAGGTGAATACGATCAAATTTTCATCAAGGATGGTGAGAGTTGCTGGTTTGTTGAGTACGACAAACTACGACTCATAGAAAGTGAAGACAATTACGTTCGGTTATTTTTTGACAACGAAAAGCCCTTGATTAGTCGCACACTGAATTTCATGGAAGGTCGATTGCCGGCAAAAATGTTTTTCCGTGCCAATCGCAAGCAATTGATCAATCTGAAATGGATTCGCAATATCCAGCCCTGGTTTAACGCGGGTTTGCTGGTTACGCTGAAGGATGGCACCAGAGTACAAATGTCTCGTAGGGCCGCACAGTCCTTCAAAGCCAAACTCGGGATTTAGCTGCGGTCCAATTGGCATGAAGGCCTGCAGCCTCATCTGCGCCTATGGCCGGAATGATGTTGGCGTTTTCTCTCCACAGGGCGGCAGTTTCGCCCGGGTTTTTCCAAATGCCTGCCTGAATGCCTGCCAATGCCGCCACTCCCCAGGCGCTGAGTTCCTGTTGATCCGGTCTGCTAACATTACAGCGGGTGAGATCAGCGAGGATTTGCAATAGTAACAGGTTTTCTGCTGCAGCACCGCTCACTTTAAAAGATCCGGTTTTTGCTGCTGGCAAATTCAAATCATCAAATAGACGCAAACCGTCGGCTACCTGAAATGCGATGCTTTCCAATGCGGCGCGGAGTATGTGTTCGCGCTTGGTGGCGCGTGTCCAACCTAGCAAAGCGCCAGCACCGGCACCTGTGCCTTTGCGGCTGGCGGCAGTCCTCGAGGCGGAATCAACCACAAGTTTTGGTTATAGGGCAGTGCGGAGGTCGCCTCTTCGACTTGTGAAATGTGATCGATCAAGCCCCAGTTTTCGTGTAGCAATTCGAGCATGGTGCCGCCGAGGTCAACTTGTTCCTCCAGAGCAAATGTGCGCACGCCGGCCAACTGCCAGGCAACAGTTTGCGCTACTCCGAGACTGGAACTGTCGAGCAAGGTTGGTCCTGAAAGTTGAACGAGATTACAGTAAGCACCTAAACTTACTTGGCGATCGCCGGGAGTTAAGCAACCTTGGCCGAACAAAGCTGCAGCCTCGTCCGTGGCTATTGCCAAAATGGGAACTCCTGCCAAAGGGTGGCCCGTTTGCTGAATGGTTCCCAGCCTGCAGGAATTGTCGACGATGGCGGGCAAAACGCTTTCAGGGATGCCCCAAAGTTTCAGCAAGTCCCCGTCCCACTTTCCGAGGCGCATGTTGTAAAGCAAGGTGCGTGCAGCGTTGGTGGCGTCCATTACATGGGTTGAACCTCCGGTCAACTGCCAAACCAACCAACTTTCAATGGTTCCGAAAGCGAGTTCGCCGCGCACAGCCATCCGTCGTGCTTCAGGCAAATGGTCCAGCAACCAAGTGATTTTTGGTGCTGCGAAGTAAGGTGCCAATGGTTGGCCGGTTTTATCGAGAATGGTATCTGCAAATCCTTGTTTTTGCAGTTTGCGACAAATGTCCAAAGCGCGCCAGTCGTCTCCGGCCATGGCTGTTCCGACGGCTTCGCCAGTAAGGCGATTCCATGCAATCACAGTATCTCTCTGGTTGCTTATGCCAAGACCGCTGACCTCTGAGGCGCTGATGCCTAGATTGAACATCAGCTGTTCGGAGACATGAACTGTGCTGGCCAATAGTTCGGCTGGCGCGTATTCAGAAAATCCAGGCTCCGGATGCCATGATCTAATATCTTTTTGGGCCAAACCGACCAGGCGGCCTTCTTCATCGAAAGCTACGGCTCGAATAGCCGTTGAGCCATGGTCTATTGATACAAGGTAAGGCATGAATAAAACTTACTACCGGTCGCACATTGCTTCCGGTATGGGAAAAGGATCGGATTGAGAACTTAGCGGACGATGACCAGATCGGCGCGGCGATCCCTGGCCATTTGCGCTTCGGTACCTTCTTTGGTTGCTTTCAGATCGCCAAAAGAAACCGTTTCCATTCGACTGGAATCGACACCGAGGTTGATGAGGAACTGCCTGACACTGGAAGCGCGGCGTTCGCCAAGAACCATGTTGTATTCGGTGGTGCCGCGCCAATCGCAATGACCTTCGATCAGCAAGCGGTCGCTTGGATTGGCAGCCATGTGTGCGGCTGCAGTTTGCAGAGCAGCGCGATCGGCCGGGCGAATGGCGAACTGATCGAAGTCGAAGAAAACAGAAGGCAGCAAATCGCGAATTTGATCGCCATCAGCAAAGCCGCCTTGGCCGCCGCGAGCGAGTAATCCCAGATCACCACCTGCTCCCTCGAGATCGGCGGGGTTGAGCCAATCTCCAGCGCCCGCACCTGCGCCTCTGGCACCGGCACTGCTACCGACAGCGGTCATGGATGGATCCGGCTCAGCTGGACGGGGAGGGCATCCGGTGAGGAGCAGAGTTAATGCGAACAAGGTCAGAATGGAAAAAAAGTTCTTCATAGTGGCATCTTTAAAGTAATGTCGTGCAAAGCTTTTGTAGTAGCAAGCAAGAATTGTTATTCACTGGCACAATCGGCGGTTGTTGTGAATTGGCAAATTGATTTGAGTGAGAGAGGTCAAATTCCAGACAGTCTATAAAGTGGTAGATGGGGTTGTCGGAATTGAATTGCGGTAAGCGTGAGTAGGAACAAGCGTTGTTTGATGATTACAGTTGCAGAATTGAAACAAGCCCCCAAGGAGCAAAAGCTCGTTTTTGAAACAGTATTGTTACTGAAGAAGTGTGCTGTGCGTAAGGCGCGTAACAATACGTCTTTTCTTGCCGTGGAGTTGGGCGACAAAACCGGGTTGTTTCACATTGTATGTTTTGAAAATTCACCCAATTACGAATTGTTCAGTTCACTTGCCGAGGGCTCGGTATTGCGGGTGAAAGGTCAAACGGATTATTATCAGAATCGATTTTCACCTACTTTGGACACCGTGAGTTTGGTGCCTGAGGGGGAGCAGGCGGAATTGGTGGATAACCTGGTAGCCTCTGCCCCAATCCCGCGTGAGGAATTGTGGGCTGAGCTGCAGGATCATATTCAGTTTATTCCGCATGAAGGATTGAGGTCTGCTGTTCGCTCAGCCATTGAAGAGTTAGGTGAGGCGTTTCAACGCGCGCCCGGAGCCATTTCGATGCATCATGCCTATCGCAGTGGATTGATGGAGCATACCGTACGGATGGCCCGTGCCGGGAGGGCACTGCTGCCTCTGTATCCTGAGGTGGATCCGTCTTTGGCCGTTGCAGGCATTTTGCTGCACGATATTGGTAAAGTTCTTGAGTATACAGGGTCATTGGCGCCAGCGAAAAGCAGAGCTGGCTTGTTGCAAGGACACGTGGTGATAGGTTATCGATTGGCCCGCAAGGCGGGTTTGCAAAACCGGCTGGATGCCGATTTACTCGAACGGCTGGAGCACATTATATTGAGTCACCAAGGGGAGTTGGAGTGGGGTGCTGCGGTGAAGGCGGCTACTCCGGAAGCTGTTTTCGTCAGTATGGTGGACAATTTGGATGCCAAGATGGGGATGGTCCAAGCCGCCTTGCGAGATACTCCGGAAGGTGCAGAATTTTCTGAGTTTGTTGCTGGACTTGGCGCACCGATCTTGTGTCAGAAGCCAATAGATGGTGGCCAAAGCTGATCGGTTTAATTCGGAATCGAGGGTGTCAGGGCACAGCCGGGTTGCCGGATCCTGCTAAAAGAAACGAATGGTTTGCGATTGAGTGCGCATGCGGGCGTGTTCCTCATCGCTGCAAGGAGCGTTCAGAGGTACATCTGTTGACGCGTCATTGGGTTGAACCAAATCGTTGGCCAAAAGATAATCTTCAACTTCCTGGCCGCTTACATCTGCAAGCATGACACCGTCGATCTCTACGCAAGGTGAGAGAGGTTGGCCCGACTTGCGCACCATTCCTCATAATTGGAGGGATTATTGATTATATCCCTATCAGTATATTTGAGGTTATATTTACGCAACACGGCGCGAACTCCGTTGCTCCAGCCACAAGTAGGTTTGAGATAAGCTATAATGTCCATAATGAGGGCACTGTGCATAAGCCTACCGATTTTGCAACTGGGCATTTCGGTGAATTGGCATGGCAGCCCTGTCATTTCTATTGCCCGGCGGTTGTGGATTCATACGAAGTGCGCGTGGATGGAGCCTTGGGCAATCATCAATCTTCCGTAAGTGAGCTGTGCAAATAGTGTGAAATGCGCCAGCTATGGTAACAGAAACGATCCAGCCAGCGCATGATGTCCAATACGGCCAATCCTTGTTGTGGGTCGTAATCGCCCCGGGCTGTTTGTTCAAGGATCTTGGGTCTGGCGGAGCGACGCCAATCCGCGAGTTGGGCGCTCAATTGTTCCAGCTCGATGAGTTGTTGTTTGTTGGGGGTGGTTGATTCCAGGCATTTTGTTACCAAATCAAGAATTCGCATACTTTTTTGCGCAGCGCCGGGTAAATCACCGGTTTTAATTAACTCCAACAATTTTTGGGGTGGTTGCATGCCTCCCTGAAGACGAGACAGGTGGTCCAGTGCGTGCAATTGGTCGATGCGACGTTTGGAGAGAGGTTCATCCTGTACGATGACAGGTATTGCCTGGAAGAAGTTTTCCACTTCGTGAAGGGCTTGCCACAACTGTTGTTTGCGTTCGATGGCTTCAGTTGAGGGTGCTGCCTGAAGGGACCCCTTTATTAAATCGACTGTGCCCAATGCAATGTCCCTGATGACCCGTTGGGAGGCTTCGAGGGCAACCGATGGTGTGTGGCGCAACCCGCTGTCCAAGTGTTTGGTGAGTGCTGGACCCGTTTCCGGAATAATGCGTTCGATGAGAGCGGCAAACCTGGCAGTAAAAGGTAGAAATGCAGCAACACCCAGTGCTATGAACAAAGTATGGAATGCTGCCAAACTCATGGCACCGCCTCCAGACCAAGATGCTCTTGAGCCCAGAAAATCAAACGCAAGAATACCGGTAAAATAAGGATGGCAATGATACCGGTGCTGAGATTGAAGGTGACGTGTGCGCAGGCGGTGCGTTTGGCTGAGGTGGAACCGCCAATAGCTGCGAGCACACCGGTAATAGTTGTACCCACCGCGGCACCTATGACCAAGGATGCGGCCTGCTCAAAGTTGATGGCTCCGGTATGAAGCGCGGTCAAGGTCGTGGCTATTGCAGCGCTTGAGGATTGCATCAAAACCGTTAATGCGATGCCCAATAGCATGGCTAGCAAGTGGCCAGTTAGACCGCTCGCCGGAAGCACGCTCAAATCGAATACTGCAGACAATCCGCGCATGCCGTCCTGCATATTTTCGATACCGATGAAAATCAGGCCAAACCCTGCCACAGCTTCGCCGAGTGCGCGATAGCGTCCGCGACCCAATAATTTCATGAATGCCCCAATGCCAACCAAGGGTAAGGCGTAGTATCCGACACTTATCTTTAGTCCTAGTACGGCGATGATCCAGCCAGTGCCTGTGGTGCCGAGGCTGGCCCCAAACACAACGCCGATGGCTTGAGGAAAGGTGACCAGGCCCGCGCTGACGAATCCGATGATTGCCACGGTAGTGGCGCTGCTGGATTGAACCATGGCTGTAACCAAGGCTCCGGAAAAAAAACGCTTTGAGGGGAGTTCCGGTGAATTTAACTAAACCACGGCGCAGAGATTCTCCGGCAAAAGCTTTGAGGCCGTCTGTCAACAGAGCCATTCCCAGCAGGAATAATCCGATGCCGCCGAGGAGTTTGAAAATTAATTCACTCATAAGTCTGGTAGCGTTGAATTTATGAAGATAAGTATCCTTGCTTTCAGTGACTGCTTTGGGTTAGCGCAATGTCTGATGGATCCGGTCGTTCGGTAGTGCCTTATTGGATCGCCAAATTCTTTATTTGGGTGATCTAAGTGTGGATGAAAAGTGTTTAGGCGGGGAAGTATAAATCAAAGCGTGCGCCATGGCCGAGAGCGCTATCGACAGTCACAAACCCGCCGCATCGTTCCATAACGGATTTGACTGTTGATAGCCCAAGTCCGGTACCTTTCCCGCTGCTTTTTGTAGTGAAAAATGGTTCAAAGATGCGGGATTGGATTTCTGGCGCGATGCCGGTTCCATTGTCCTGAATTGAAAGGACAATGTATTCTCCGGAAACACCCGGAGCGCCTTTGAGGGGTTCCAGAATTTCTTTCCTGCACAAATTCAACTCGATCAGTCCCTTCCCCTGAGTAGCATCGCGGGCGTGATGAACAAGTTGAGCAACGCCAGTTCAAGTTGCATGGGGTCACCGAAAACCCAGGCTTCCTTAAGGTCGATGCGATTGACAATTTTGATATGTTTGCCGATGGCGCGAGCCAGCAAGTTTTCC
>JAJOKB010000024.1 GCA_021208135.1 Verrucomicrobiota bacterium
ACAAGGTGAAGGTGAAAAGCCCTCCGAACAGGATCGTGTAGTGGTCACTTACCGCGGCACTTTGATTGATGGTCGCGAGTTTGATGCCGGTGAGCGGGTCGAATTTGCGCTCAATCGCGTGGTTCCTGGTTTCGCTGAAGGGATCCGCCAATTGCGTCCAGGTGGTATGGCCACTCTTTACCTTCCCGCCGATCTCGCTTACGGGGGATGCCCAGCACGCCCAGGTAGCATCATCGAACCGGGATCTACATTGATTTTTGAAGTAACATTGCACGAGGTTCGGGCCGCTCCGCCTCCGCGCCCTGCAACGCTCCCCGTCCTGCCGTACAACCAAGAGGCGAAGGTGCTCCACCTCCACCGCCCCCAGGGCCACCACCCAATTTTCGTCCGCCTCCTCCCCCAAGCTCTCCACCCCCACCCCCACCGTCAGCACCTCCTGCCAACCGCTGATCGGGTACAATGATTTAGTTTTGGGTTAACACACTCCGCGCTTTGTGCGCGGAGTTTTTTATTTTCCGGATGCCACCTTGGCTTCACTTTGGGTGATTGCGCTATTTTTGTGACTGTCCAGATTCGTTTTTGTGACTGTCCAGTTTTGTTGCGGCGCAAACTGGTGCGTGAGTTTTAAACTGCCAACGAAGTTTTGCCGGGGGGGCGTTTTGCTGAAACTGAAAATTCTCGCATTGAAAGGGGTTTGATCTTTTAGCCGGAAGGTCAGAGATTGAACCCATGTCTAGTTCCGGCAAAGTGTATTTGGTAGGTGCAGGTCCCGGAGATCCCGAGTTGATCACTATGAAGGGGCATCGGTTACTGCGCACCTGTGACGCAGTGGTCTACGATTATTTGGTTTCCACCGCGATGCTGGAGTGGTTGAGGCCTGATTGTGAGCGGCATTACGTTGGTAAGCGAGCCGGTCTTCATGCATTACCACAGGAAGAAATAGAAGATCTTTTGGTTCGTCTTGCCCGCGAAGGTAAACAGGTGGTTCGTCTGAAAGGTGGCGATCCTTTTATTTTTGGTCGTGGAGGTGAAGAAGCACTTACCTTGCGCAAGCACGGCATAGCCTATGAGGTGGTACCTGCTGTAACAGCTGCATTAGGTTGTGCCGCTTATGTGGGTGTTCCTCTGACACACCGGAAATTCAGCAGTTCGGTAACCTTTATTTCCGGACACGAGCAGCCAGGCAAAGAGGCTGTTTTGGAAATTGATTGGGGTAGTCACGCGCAATCAGGAAGCACGTTGGTGCTTTACATGGCAATGGGCAGACTGGAAGAAATTTGCCAACAACTCACAGCACGTGGAATGAGCCCCACAACGCCGGTTTGTGTTGTAGAGTGGGGCACAACGCCCAGGCAACGATCTGTCAGTGGACAATTACAAGATATTGTTTGGAGGGTCCAAGAGGCGGGTGTTGGTGCTCCTGCTGTTGTCATTATTGGCGCAGTGGCAGCACTCGGTGACAGTCTCTCCTGGTTCGATCCGGTTATCTAGTCTTAGCAACGGAGGATAAGTTTTTTTCAACGCACCGTTATGATTGCGATCAAGGCATTTTCAAGCTAACTACTTCTATGGTTGTGCAGTTGATAGACAACGGGTCTTTGCGCCCTGAAAGTTGGTTAAACTTGCAACGATTGGCTACAGCTTCCAGTCGGCGGTTTGGATTGCAGGTTCATGGAATATCCTTGCTTCACAGCGATAGACTGGATCCCAATAGCATCGGTGGTCAACCGGCAAGAATATGGGAGCCAACCATGCGCGCATTTCTCAAAGCGGGTGAACGTGAATTTTTTATTCAACCGTTCTTTATCGGGCCAACCGCCGCCATCACCCAATACATGCCCGAGCGTTTGCAACTTTTACAGCAAGAGTTTCCCGATCTTAAATTACGCTACGGGGATTTCTTATTTTCCGGAGAGGATACCGATGACGGATTGCTGACTTCAATTGTGTGCCAGCGAATTAAGGAAGCCCTCGGAATCACCGGATGGATGCGGCCAAGGGTAGTGTTGGTAGACCATGGCTCCCCCCTGCCTGAAGTCACGTTTGTGCGCAACTATATCGCTGGGCAATTGAGTGTTTTGTTGCGCAATGAAGTCCATTCTGTTGCTGTCGCTTCCATGGAGCGTAGAGAGGGAGATCTCTACCGATTCAATGATCCTTTGCTCGCAGATCGGTTAGACCAAGACGGTTATGCCCAGAGCGAAGTTATCATTGCCATGCTATTTTTATCTCCTGGTAGGCATGCTGGTCCCGATGGTGATGTGGAACAGATTTGCAAGGAGGCTAGGCTCAGGAACCCGCGACTTGCGACGCATTGTACGGGTCTGCTTGGTACCCACCCATTAATGGAAGAACTGCTTTATCAGAGAATCCGGCGTCAACTGATTACAACATGCGACGCGTGACCTCATCGTCGAAGAGTACACACGCATCATTGGCACCCCAGCGCTTGCGATTCCTTGCTACCCAGCGATAAAGCGGGTCCCGGGCACACTTTGGGATTAGCAATAGAGGTCTTGCCAACGACCAAGGGATTCCAAGAAGAATTGCAATTCTAATGATTGCTGAGCTTTCGCAAAATACTTCCTCATTCAGGCACAGTATTAAGGAGTCCAAATGTTCAGGCAGGTTACTCTGTACGTTAGATAGCAGTTGCTGGCCAAAATTGGATTGCAATGCCGCGAATCGCAACCGATCGCTGCTGTCGCGATGAGCCAACCATCGCACTGAGGAGTTACATAAAGCGCAATCTCCATCAAATAAAATAACTGCCCTTTTATCCATAGTAGGCTACTATAAGAGTGAGCGGAATCAGAGAAAAGGCCGTACTCAAGGCTACTATGCATGAGGCTAACTTTTCATCTCCGCCCATTTGGCGCGCAAGAATAGCCGAAGCGGCAGCCGTGGGGCAGGCGGCATACAGCAGCAGAATAAACATATGCTGAGGTGCCATTCCCGTCAATAGCCCGAAAATCAAGGCAACAACCGGTAGAACCATGATTTTTAGCCCGCTCACCAGGATTGGTAACCAAAGGTCGCGGGATAGGCTAACCGTTGCCATGGTCGCTCCAATGCAAACCAGTGCAAGAGGCGTTGCGGTATTCCCAATTAAGTCCAGAAAACGCGCGAATATCGGATGAATGGATCCTACCGAAAATGACAAAATAAATCCAAAAACTGTGGCTAGAATGAGCGGATTTGTCCGCAAACTTAGCAACGTCGCCAGCCAGGATATCGATTGCCTGTCTTCTGTGGTTGTTAGGCGCGCGAACAGCAGAACGGACGTTATATTGTACATCAAAATGGCAGGTGATAGCACCAGTATTCCAACGATAGTAAGATTCGAATCCCCACTCGCATCCAGAAAGATAAGCAATGGTAATCCAATGAGTGCCAGATTCCCGCGGAAACCACCCTGCAGGAAAGAAGCCATTACCCCTGCTTTCAGCCGTAACTTACGGGCAACGAACCACGCCATCAGATATGTCACAAGTGAGCTGCATATCAGACCCGTAAGAATGGGGGCCACACCCGCCCACACCCACTCATCAGTCAGTAGGCTGCGAACAATCAACGCTGGTAGGGCCAACCAGTAAACAAATTGATTCAACCCGGCCAGGAAGGAAGATTGCAGAAAACTACGCTTGTGCAAGGCGTACCCCAGCAGCATGACCAACACAATCGGTATTATGGTCTCGGCTACGCGCATCCTCGTTGCTTATGTCGACTTGGATGGAGTTTCCGTCTCTACTAAACGGATGCCAGCTGATTCGATGGTTATTTTCTTTGCTTTATACAAGTTTCCAATGGCGCGCTTAAAAACTTTTTTGCTCACACCCCACTCATTATAGATGATGATGGGTGGGGTCGCATCATTCATCATTAGAAAACCGTTGTTTTGACTCAATCTCTGCAATATGACGTTGGGTAAATCCTGATGTGTGTCTGAAGAACGCGACTGTAAAGTTAAATCAATTTTGCCATCGGGCCTCAGCTCCTTGATGTATCCAGTGCAACGCTCTCCTGCTTCGATTTTGCGGAAAATTTCATTGTGGTAAAGCATGCCGTAGTGCTTGTCGCCAATGAGGGCAACATAACCTAAATCTGAACTTTGACCAATCCACAAACTCACCTCATCACCAGGCACATAGGGCAATTCCTCGCGATTGAGGTATTTATGGATGCGCATACTACCCACAAGCCGATCGCTAACGTTGTCACAATACACGTAAACTAAATACCACCTTCCACGTTCCATTTTTCCGATTTGTTCACGGTGGGGAACGAGCAGATCCTTTGGTAAGCCAATATCAACAAAAGCACCAATTCGAGATGTATCCGTCACTTGCAGAACGGCAGCTTCGCCAGCACGGACCCAAGGTTGTTTCATTGTGGCAACCGGCCTGTCCTCTGAATCACGGTAGATGAATACCTGAATCCTGTCTCCAGGCTGAGGGTGCTCAGTGACTGAACTTAAAGGAAGTAGAACATCGCCGAGTTCACCCGCATCCAAATAGTAGCCGATGCGGACTTTTCTCTGAACCAAGAGTTCAATGGATTGTCCAATCATGAAAAATACCTTTGCTCAGTCGCCGTTGCCAGGGGGCGTTGGCTGGGGGCGTTGCTGGGGGCAACGATTCCCTCGAGGCAGCTGGAACAACAGGATCCAACACCTCAGGTGAGTCCGATAGCATGGGGCGTACGACTTCCAGCGGTTCGTCACCCGGTCGCAATGCCAAACGAACATTAAAGTCCATATCCTTACCGCTCCGTCTCAATACTACCCGTACGAAATGGTCGACACGATTGTAGAACATAGCATTGCGCAAGTCATCTACTGTACGGATTTCATACTGACCTATCCGAACAATCACATCTCCAGGCAGCATGCCCACGGTTTGCGCAGGCGTTCAGGAATTATCGAATTGATGACTAGACTAGGGCCGGATACAATGCTCGATTCTTCCCGAACTTCAAATCCAATCCATCCGTAACGCACTTCTCCCGAAAATAAAAGATCGTCTCTAATTCGCAGCGCTGCACGCGCAGGTAGCATATAGGTAGCCCGTAATTCCGGTAGCGAGCCAACTTGCAATCCAAGCAGCCGTCCACTCAAATCAACATACGCAGCTCCGCCATCACCCGGCCCTGCAGAAATATTAGTCCTTATAAAATTGCATGGGAAAAACCGGTTGCCGAACCTGCCTTCCACCCCAGTAATTAATCCAAGATCCGGAGTCACGTCAAATTCCAGTGGCATACTTAACCGCATCACAAACGATCCAATCGGCGGCGGTTCTGCCGCGTCGGCAAGGTGGAAGAAAGAAAACTGGCGTGGCAGCGAGTGAATGCGCAGCAAAGCAATGTTGGTCGGTGCATCTATGCCTACTACATCGCAAGAGTAGGCAATCCCGTTGTGTTCAACCCAAACGCGCACTGGATTCGCGACAATACTGGCGTTTGTTAAAATCAAACCTTCCCGACTTATGAAAAATCCAGTTCCTATCACCAATTGTGGCACATCCTCGCCCTCTTTTTCCGAAGCATGTACCGCTTTAACACGTACCATAGCTGTTCTGTGCTCGCGATAAAGCTCGGTAATCCTGTTTTGCAATACCAGGAAATCACCCTGACTTTGAGCGGACAGTTGTACTACGGGTGCTGAAACACACACAAGTACCAACCACAGCAGTGCGGAAAACCTCATGGATTGCAGAATGCTCTTTGCTTGCCAGCAGTCAAGCGCAGGTACAGGCCCTAAAAGTTACCTGCAGCCGCGCGCTGACCAGGGTTGGAATCACTTCGATGCAATGGGTTCACAACATACACCGTTCCTTGCGCCGATAGGGCACCTGATGTCATCAGGGGCGTATGCATGACCGCACGAAAACTACGATTCTCATCCAATCTGCTATTCGGCATTGCATCCACCACAAAACGCGTCGCCAAATTCTCAAAGTCGGTATGACTCGCTGCAACCGATGACGAAATGTTTAACTCCTCATAAGAGGGGGCCTCTTCCTGCGCTTGCACACCTTGACTCAGCTGTACCCCGGTTTGGGCGCTGGTTCCATATTGGGCTTCCTGATGCGGAATCAATATGAAAGATAGCAGGGCAGTAGCTCCCACCGGAAACGCTATGAGACCAGCCCGAAGCATCAATCTTGGCAATCGGGCCCAAAAACTTGGCTTCTCAACCAAGGCTTGAAGACTTCTACTCTTCAACTTCCGGTCGAACTCATCCCAAAATTCGGGAGCCGGTTTTTCACAGCGCTTAATCTGTAGCAACTGCTCCAAGGTGACTCTGGGCTTCTGTTGATCTGTCATGTGTGATTACTTGAGATAGTCCTGCAAATAGGATTGCAATTCCTGCTTTGCGTAGTGCAAGCGGGACCTGACCGTGCCTATCGAACTGCCAGTGATCTCGGAAATCTCTTGGTGACTGAGACCTTCAATTTCAAACAAAACCACGACCGTCCTATGTTTAGGAGACAGTTTTGTAAGGCTTCGTTCAATTTTTCCTGAAGTTCGTGGATCAATGCACCCTTTTCGGTCTTGTTTTGCTCCGAAAGCGCTTCGATGATCTCTTGCGATGAGGCTTCCTCATGCACATTCTCAAAGCTGAAGAATCGACGTAGCCTACGCTTCTTTAAATGACTCAGCGTAGTGTTGACCGCAATCCGGTACAACCAGGTGAAAAAGGAGGATTTACCGCGAAATCGTTCTATCGAACGGAATGCTTTGATTAAAGCCTCTTGGGTCAAGTCCGCCGCTTCCTCGCGATTGGACGTCATGTTGTAGACAATGGAGTATATGCGCTCGCGGTATTTTCTGACCAAAAAGTCGAATGCCGCAACATCGCCCTGCTGGACGCGCGCTACATAAGCCATATCCACATCTGCCTCGGTACTCGCACCGTGAGGTAGGGCAGCATCTATCGCTGTGGACTTGGTTAAGGACATAGTATGCATTTGTTAATCAGTTTGCTTATCTATGCAAACATTTTCCAATCAGTTTAGTTGCAAAGTATCTGCTGAATACAAGCACTCCTCACCTCCGTTCTTTCCTCAACCGCCAATCCCATTCATTAAACAGCCGCCTTGTTTGAGTTCTTTTTGGCAGTGTAGTGCCAATAAATTCTTGCCAATTGCAATTTCAGTGTCTGGCTTGATAGGGTATGAAACTAAATAAAACAGGATGTTTCCTTCTCGGTGTCAGTGTCTGTGGCATGAGTCTACAGTCGGGTGTGATTGGATTTGAGGATATTCCGGTATTGGCTGGTAGTTTCCTCAACAACGCGTCTGGCGGAGTTTGGGAGAGTGGAGGCGCGGAATTCCCCAATACGTTTACCGATTTGGGTGGTGGAGTTACATTTTGGAATGGTTTTGCCATAAGTGCGATGACCGGCAGCGTGATTTCGCCTGCTGATTTGGCTGGGCGCAATTTTTTGCCATATCAATATCAGGTTCCTTCTGGAGCTGCTTTTAGTGGTAGCCGTTTTGGGGTGGGTTACGTGAGCAGTTTCGGTTCGACCGCGATCACACTGCCTGTGGGGTTGGATACGCCGCTTTCGATGGCTATTAGTAACTCGTTGTATACTTGGGCGGCTATGACTTATGGAGATCCATTTTCCAGACAGTTCGGCGGTGAAACTGGAATGGATCCTGATTATTTCATTTTGACCATTCAAGGTCTTGACATAAATGACGTCTTAATGGGTTCCGTTGAAGTGGTCTTGGCTGACTTTAGGGATCCCGCAAATGCCTTTATTGTGGCCGATTGGCTTACCGTTGATCTGAGTTCGCTTGGCAGTGGCATTGCGCGACTGGATTTTGAATTTGAATCCTCGGATATCGGTATGTTCGGCGTAAACACTCCTACCTATTTTGCGATGGATGATCTGGTGGTGATTCCAGAACCCGCTGCTGCGCTGACTTATGCGGGGCTGGTT
The DNA here is from genome assembly GCA_021208135.1 of Verrucomicrobiota bacterium. Lineage (GTDB taxonomy): Bacteria > Verrucomicrobiota > Verrucomicrobiia > Opitutales > Oceanipulchritudinaceae > JAJOKB01. Next base: position 7,952 of record JAJOKB010000024.1, read on the forward strand.
GTGTTGTCAGTCGTTCTATTGCGTCGGCGTAGACGGGCTGCGTAAAATCCGTCACCTTTGTGGTCTGCCGGGTGAAAGCGCTGCTGCCATTGGCATTCGAAGTCGGTGAATTTTTGGCAAAATTGCTGAATGCGCTGTTCGCCTTCAATGGGTAGGATGGAGCAGGTTGCGTACACAATCACGCCAGACGGTTTGAGTAACGGTATCGCTTGTTCAAGCAGCGTATCTTGTTCCATGCACAGTTGATCCAGTTGCTGCGGAGTAAGATGCCATTTGATATCCACATGTCTACGCAGGCTTCCCAGTCCTGAGCAAGGCGCGTCCACGAGCACAGCATCGCATTGGCCAGCCATGCGTTTCCATCGTTTGGATTCGCTGGCAGGTACAATTTGCAGATTACTGATTCCGGCTCTTCTTGCACGTAGGCGTAGGCGGTCTAGTTTCCATTCGGCGGTATCACTGGCAAATAGCCTGCCCTTGTTTTGCATGAGGCAAGCAAGGTGTAGCGTCTTGCCTCCCTCGCCAGCGCATAAATCAACAACCGTTTGTCCGGGGCCCGCAAGCGTCGCGGGACTTATCATTTGCGAGTGAAGATCCTGAACTTCAAACAATCCTGCTCTGTAAGCCTGAGTATGCAAAATTTCGGTCGGCGAGCCAACGGATAGCAGCGTATGTTCAGTATCAGTCACTGGTTGCGCGGCATGGTTTTCTTCCGATAAGCGTTGGATAAGGCTGTCTTTATCACATTTTAAGGTGTTACAGCGGAGAAAAGTTGGTGCTGGTTGGTGTAGAGCGTGCGATAAACTGTTCCATTCCTTACCGTAACAGTCTTGGCAAACTTGATTTAGCCAGTCTGGCCAGGAGTCGCGTAAACCAATATCCCCAGTCGATTGTTTTATTCTTTTCGCCAGCGCTTTTTTCTTCTTTTGAAACAGCTCCCGATTGACCTACAGTACCAGTCCTGAGGATCAGCCAAATTTCCTTTAATTGGCGAGTTGTGGCGATATTCCATTGGTCGCGAGGTTCAGAGCCCATAATGAACCACAATCGTCGCCAATTGGCCAGAATACCATAGACTGAGGTTACCCAGTCGCGTTTGTGTGTACCTGACCATCGTCTGTGTTCGCGCAAAAGTAAGCCGACCGTTTGATCTGCACGGCGACCGTCAGCTATCACCGTTTTTAACGCCGCATGCAATGCGGACAATTCTTCTTGTTGATTAGAGATCCTGTTCGTTGGCATTGTAGACCTCTAAATCTAACTCATTTTCTGACTGTGCCACAATACAGGTGACCGCAGCGTCACCAGTGACATTTACTGCCGTGCGCACCATATCAAGTAGACGGTCCACACCGATGATCAGCGCAACTCCCTCAACAGGTAAACCCACCTGACGCAGCACCATAGCCAGCATGATCAAACCAACGCCCGGTACGCCTGCTGTACCAATGGATGCCAAGGTTGCGGTGAGTATGACCATTAAATATTCGGTGATTCCCAATGAGATTCCAAACGCTTGTGCGATGAAAACAGTAGCAACTCCTTGCATGATCGCTGTTCCGTCCATGTTTATGGTAGCTCCCAGAGGAACAGTGAAAGAGGCCACAGAGCGTTTGACCCCCAGTCTTTCCTGAACGGTTTGAATAGTGACAGGAATGGTTGCGTTGGAGCTGGCTGTGGAAAATGCAAAGATCTGTACTCTGCGCATTTTTCGCAAAAACGGAACGGGGTTGGTTTTGCCAATAATGGACAACAGGGCTGGATAAGTTATGGCCGCGTGAAGGATCAAAACTGCCAGCACTAAAAAGAAGATTTCGCCAATGGGAGTATGGCGTCCAGACCTTGGGTGGCGAATGTGCGGGTAATGAGCGCAAATACACCAAAAGGAGCGATTTCCATCACTAGCCAAACCAGTTTCATGATGATCACATTCAAATCCTCGAAAACGGTCAGAATTCTTTTGCCGGAATCTCCCGACAAAGAAATGGCGATTCCCAGCAGAATTGAAAAAACAATAATCTGCAGCATGTTGCCCGTCGCCATAGCTTGTACCGGATTCGTTGGAAATATTTGAATCAATACGTCGACGAGTCGGGGAGCTTCAGCTGCGCTGAACGTGGCCGAGCTTTCACCTTCAATACCCAGTCCGGGCTTTATTATGACTGCAGCAGTGAGCGCAAGGGTTATGGCCGCAGCAGTAGTCAACAGATACAATGCAACAGTTTTTATGCCCACTCTTCCCAACCGACGAATATCATCCAATGCTGCGGTGCCACAGACTAGAGACACAAATACTAGAGGCACCACCAAAAGGCTTAATCCTGCGAGGAATATTCTGCCGATCACATGCAACAGTCCGTCGATTATTCCCGTGCGCAGCCAGTGACCCGTCTCTTGAGCGGCTGGAAAAAATGAAAGTACGACTCCCACAATAATGCCGAGAGTCATGCCGAAAAGGATCCGGCCAGTGAGTGTCCGCAATGAAAGAACAGGCGCCATGCCGACAATGTCCTAGGCCTCAGCCCAGCGCGCAAGCACATAATTGCGTTCTCTACCTCAGTGCATCCACCAAATACCCCATGCCAGTGTTAGAATGGTCACTGGCACCCCTGCCCGCAGAAATGTCGCAAAAGATAGTCTGACTCCCTGAGTTGCTGCAGACTCCGCTACTATAAGGTTAGCCACAGATCCCAGTAGGTCAAATTGCCCGCCAAGGTAGTGGCCATAGCCAAAACCAGCCACGCTTGTTCGGGATTCTCTAACGTGGTTATGTGGGGTCTGAAAAGCAGCACCGCAGGCACATTGGAAATGAGATTGCTCAGTAATGCGGAAGCCAGACTAAATACAGTGATTCCCATGCCTGCAGCAGACTGTATCCAGACTGACAGCCACTCCGCCCACTTGGTTTGTTCAATCGCACCCGTAACAATAAATAACCCTATGAAAAAGACCAATAGATTCCAGTCCAGTTCTTTAAATACACGCTCGGGTTTTGTCCGCCGGGTTACCAGAAGGATGGATGCGGCGAGAAGGGCTGCAACCGGAACCGGAGCGCCTAGCAATAGGGCGATTAATAGCAAACCCGCAGCGATACCCGATTTCCAAAGAAGTGGAGGATAAGTTTTTGGCTTTGATATAGTTTTTGTGGAATGATGCCTGCCTCCCAGTTCCCGGCGGAAGACCAGCCACACTACCAACCAGGCGATGATCATGCCTCCGCTTGCAATAGGTGCCTGTGCTTTTATGAACTCAAAGTACCCAATCCCTGAAGCCACGCCAATTATCATGTTTTGCGGATTGCCAGTTATCGCTGTTACCGACCCTATGTTTACTGCCAAGGCCAGTCCCACAAGAAACGGAATGGGATTGTTACCGCGCGCTCGCGCAAGTTCCATTATCAATGGCGTCATGACAATGGCTATGGTGTCATTTAGAAATAACGCTGATAATATCCCTGCGCTCGTCATTACCAGAGCCAACAACCAAACTGGGTGACTCACCCAACCTTGGGCTCCCGCAATAACAGAATCAAAAAAAACCGGACAGTCGTAAATTCACGTTTAAGATCATCATCCCAAACAACAGCGCGATGGTATGCCAGTCTACTGCTGCAATCGCTTGCTCAAAATCAAGCGCACCGATCACTATCAATAGGGTGGCTCCAACAGTTGCTATGGTGGCCCTGTTCATGCGCAATCGAGGAATTTTTCCCGCTGCTACGCCCACCAATGTAAGTATCACCACGCCGTAGGTTAAAATGTCCATACAAGAATCCCAGATTCTTTTCCAGATGAAGCTTTTGCAAGAGCATTAACCATTAGGGTTGGCACACCTACTCAAGCCAGAATTGTTGTATAGCCATCGCCCCAACCTTTCTGGACAGTCCCTAATCTAAAAAAATGCACTCTTTGGGCATTTTTTGCTTGAGACTACGCCTTATTGCGTTTGTTCCTATGTTTATTATGGCGATTGCTAGAAAACATAAGATGGATAAAGC
>JAJOKB010000006.1 GCA_021208135.1 Verrucomicrobiota bacterium
CGGGCGATGAGTTTATCGCCTTTGCGGTTGTTGACGGTAGGTGCTGCGGGAACCAGGTTCCAGAGGCTGTTGTCGTGCCACAGTGAATACGGGATGATGTGATCCACATCAAAGCCCTTGAGGAGAGGGCGCTGGGACCAGGTGCAGGTCAATTGGGGCTGACCTTTGAAAATTTGGCGGGCGAGCAGAGTGTCGCGTTCGGGGGAAAATTCGGTCGAAAGCAAACTGAGAATTTCTCCTGTGGTGAAGGTGCCTTTACTCATGCGGTGCGTTTCCTCCGCCCACTGCAAGCGGATCGCTGGTTCGATCCAGTGATGCAAATCGCTGAATTCAGTCCACAGTTGTGTCGGCATCACGATATGCGGGATGGAGCCGATTCGTTGCCATGTGAATTGTTTTCCGCTGGCAAATACAACCGGTCCCTCTTGAATGGCTTTTCGGATCTTATCGCGGGCAGCCTTGCCAACGAGTGGGTTTGTGAATTGCGCTTCCCGATAGGCAGGATATCCGCCGGATCCCTGGAATTGCCCAATCAGTTCTGTCAAGGCCTTGCGAAAGGCGATGGGTTTGCTGCTATTTAAATTTTCTCCGTTTTTCTGTGCGATGAAGTCGGGTGCTGCAAACAGCGGCCAGTAATACTTGATCCAGAGTTCCACCACCAAATCAGCGGGAATGGCAATGCGCCCATCGCCCAACCACTTGGCGTTGTGAAATTGTGTGCCTGCAAGATCGGCCAGCGCACGCAGGAGCGCCAGTTTGTAAGTGGCGTCTTTGGTGTCGTGGTTGACGATGATTTCAATCCTTTGCAGAGGGCGGTCAGATTGTTCATCGGATCTCTTTGCCAGCATGCTCACCCATTGAATATCCGGGCGGCCCATGGAGTCTTGGGTTTGTTCTTCGGAGAGTAGGCGGAAGCCGGCGCGTTGGATGAAGGTGCGTACTTGTTCGGGAAGGATGGGGGTGAAGAGGCGTCCGTCGGGGCTGCGGTGTTGGGGGTCGAGGCCGGAACGGATGGGGGAGAAGCTGAGGTGGAGGATGCCTTCGGGTTTGAGCAGGTTGCGCAAGGTGAAAATGGCGTTGAGCCATTGTTCCGAGGGCAGGTGCATGAGCACTGCGGCGCAGTGGATGACATCAAAGGTCCCGGCATCGAAGGGAATGTCATCGGGCAGGGAACCAGCTGTTAAGCGTCCGCGCAGGGCCGGGTAGTCGCGTTCGGCGACCCTGCGGAAGGCGTCCACCGGTTCAATGCCACGGACATCAAAGCCTTCCTCGGCAAAGGCCGCGAGGTCGCGACCGGAGCCGCAGCCAACATCGAGCAACGATCCACCCGGTCGGGCAACGGCAACAATGTGCGGCAAAAACGGCGGTAGCACCCTGCGGTACTGCGCCGCAAGCTCGTCAGCCTGCGCACTGTACGCCTGCACTGTTTGTGAATCGGGCATGTCGGCTTTTGTAGCCGAGCACTGTGGGGAATGTCAATTGGGGAGGTGGCGGGTGGCGAGTGGCGGGGGGAGATCGAAGATGGGAGATGCGGGAAATGGGAAAAGCGGAAAGCAGTTGGACAGTTGGGCAGTCGGGCGGTGGACAGTGCTGGCGCAAATTCTTAGAGGATCGCGGATCCCAACGGAGCCGAGAACCACGGTAGATTGATTGCTCGCGCAAAACATCGGCAATCCGCAAAACCCACTGTTCACCGTCTACGGTTAAACTGTCCACGGCAAGGAACCAATGCCGGGTCTGCATAGCTATCCGTGGCCGGGATGTTTCCAGACAGTCACGAATTGCAAGGTTGGCTTTGCTTGTCTGAGCGTTGGCGAGGCGCTTTAGCCCTCGCTGGTTGCGGGGATATTGTGGGCGTCGTAAACGGATCGCGGGTTGAAGCTCCGCGACAACGGGAAATCTTCTCAACATCCCGGAACTACTTCAGAAAATGAGGGTTTAATAAGGGTGGTTAAAAAGAATGAGTTACCTTAAAAAGGATGCCCAAACATGGCTCAAAGAAATCACTGCCGGCATTGATGCCTGCGGGGACAGGTCGAAATGCAGTGATGCCATGCTAAAGAGTCTTCTTAAAGATGCGCCTCAACAGGCTGCACGCAATAATGGGATTACCGATCCGAAGATCATCAAGAGAATGGAAGCAGAGGCGTGGCAGCGATTGGAGTCAGGCATACAACTGGGAGATGATTTGCGAAAGTATTTCTGCATTAGCTACGCCTTATGCTACCTCGACGCACTTCTAGGTGCGAACCAGATAACTGAGCGTATGCAGGAAGACATCATGGACGCTATACTAATGGATTTAGGCGACTAGCTCCACTATTAGACATAATCGAGGTTGTCCGGCTGTCTTCAATTACGCAACCCGTCGAAAGGCAACACATAACAAGAAAAATGAGCCAATAAAAACCGTTATTTGCCTCATTTTTACGTTTCAGGAAATCTATTTTCGAGGAATAGGAATTTGCGGAAAAGCTTACGCCAAGGGGGTATTTCGTTTCGGTCAAGGTGGGGAGCCTTTGGAAATCACCAAGCACGGTCGGGTTGTAGCGATTTTGAGTGCACCGAAGCGGGAGCGTCCGTGGAAGGTTTTGCGTGGTTGCGGAGAAGTTTTGGCAGATGCTGAAGAGGTGGCAGTGAAAGAAACTCACATTGATTCGCTGCAATGACCCCTGCACCGCTTCTGGATACGCACATCTGGTTGTGGTGGCTGTTGGGTGATGCCCGGATCAGCTCCCATTGGGTGGAAATTCTCGACACCTTGCCTTCCCATGAGCGGCCCTATTTGAGTGCTATCAGCTTATGGGAAGTAGCGACTTTAGTTGACCTAGGTCGGGTTAAAGTGCAACAGCCGCTTGATGTATTTCTGCGGATCGCCACCGCGCCTGACACGGTGCGTTTGGTTCCGCTATCGGTTGAGGTGATGGTAAAAATGAATCAATTACCCACCACTTTTCACCGCGATCCGGCGGATCGCCTGATTGTGGCTAGCGCGTTAACTTTGCAGCTCCCGTTGGCAACCCAGGATACGCGTATCGCCGCATCGGGCCTTGTGTCTATTTGGAAACCTGAAAAGGCGTAAACGGATGGGGAAAAGTGGAAAGCTGGGCGGGAGTTCGAGTTGTAAGTTGTTAGTTCGAGTTTTTGGAGTGGCGGGTGGGGTGGTCTAATGTCTGATGACAACGCAGGCGGAGCCTGCTATTGCGACGCTCACTGCGTTCGCTATGTCTGATATCAGTCATTAGACATAGTGAGCGGTCGGGCGGTCCGACCCTCCTACGCGCAAGGCTTCTGAGGGCACAGCGGTCTGACAGTCTGACAGTCCGACAGTCCGACGGTCGGGCGGTCCGACAGTTAGGCGGTGTTATTTGCACTGTCTTGGCTTTGATTAGTCGATTGCGATCCCGATACCGATCCCGATTGGTTTTTCGAACAACTGAGAGTTTTGCGCGAGCACTGTCGACTGTCCACTGTCCACTGTCTGACGGTCCGACAGTCCGACGGTTAGGCTGTCAATCCTGGGGGAGGGCTGTCGCCGAGGAGGGCGTTTTGTTCTTGTGGGGCGAGAGGAATGATCTCGTGCAGGACTCTGAGGCGTTGGGGAGGGACCTGCCAACGCTTGAGTAATTTTTCCACACTTTTGCGCAAGGACTTGCTGACATCCAAGGGACGCAGACCGGTGAGGCGTGTAGCCTTGAGCCACAAGTGGGTGGCCTCGGTGCGCACTGTATCGGGAGGGATTAGGTCGCCGAGAATCGACCAGCACAGTTCGACGGAGTCGGGGGGTAGGACCTGACTGGCCCCGCCGTGAAACAAGTGGCGTGCCAAGAGTTGGCCTAAGGCGCGCCAATAGGCGCCCTGGTGGGGATCTTGCTGAAGGAGTTGAGTGAGAGTGTCGGCGATTTGCGCGCGAACGGCTAAAGAAAGGTGTTCCAAGGCTGCAGCCAGCAGAGCGAGTTCGGGGTTCCATTGAGCGGAGGCAGCCGGTTCGCTGTGCAGGTGTTGCCAGAGCTGACTGGCTGCCTTGGCATCCAATCCCGGAGCGATCCTTCTAGCGGCTATGAGCGCTTGAATGTGCGAGGCGTTGGAGCCTTTAATCAAAGGTTGAGTTAACAGTCCGAGTACTGACTGGACGCGCTGTTCGTCGCCCGGCATGCCGCAACCCGGACGCAAGAACCAGCCGCACAGCTGCCACCATGCGGCTTCATGGGCATGGCTATGTAGTCTTTCGGGAGCTGACAACAACAGCTCATCGCACCACTGTCGCAACCACAGGCCTGGCCATTGATGTCTGGTCAATCGCGTGCGTTTTTCCAGATCCTGTAACACACTATTGGCGGTGAATTTGCGGGTTGGATGCAATTTGCCCGACTTGGACTGAGGCGAGAAAAAGCTGGCAGGACTGAAATGGAGAACTGACGCAGAGGTTGGTGAAGAATCCTGAGTGGCAGGATTGCTGGATGGATCGACCACACCGCTGCGCACTTCAAAGTGCAACGGCCAATGCGAGGGCATGTCCGCGTTTGGGTGCTGTGGGATCAGCCTTAACTCGAGCAGGCCGGTATTGCCAAGGCGGGATTCTATCCAGACCGCGACGCTTGCGGAGGGGTGTTTTTGGGTGCTGGGTGCTGGATGTTTATCGACGCTGAGGTGGGTGTACAGGGCGGGTAGCCACCGCAGTTTTGGGTCTGAGAGAGGAATGAGAGTGCCTGGAGCAGCCGGGTCAGGTTCAGCGCAGCGAGCGAGAGCAAAGCTGACGGGTCTATTCAGTTTGGCCTGTAGCTGTTGAATCTCTGGTCGCAGCCAAAGGCCCTGTTCAGTGCCTTGGGGCAAGACGCACAAGGCCTGGCCGTCGGCCAGGGCCAGGTAGTAGCTGTGGGCACTTCCGGAAGTAACCCTCCAGGGATTTTGCGGTGACCCCAGTTGTCCTGAGTGCCAGGCTGCGCCGAGCGCCACAGCCAGATCGGGATCATCGTTGGCAATAGCGGCGACGGGATGGTTTGGTTGCCAGCTTTGTATGTTGGCGAGCAAACGTTCGCGGATGCCCTTGGCACGGGTGACGCCACCGTTGAACAGAACAAGGTCCACTGGCGGCAGCGGAGCCAGAAATGCGGCCAGGTGGCGTGTGAATGCGGGATCTTTGGCATAAGGCAGACCCATTTCGCGCAGTCCTGCAGGTGAGCTTAACGGGCGTTCGGTGGCCCTGGTTTCAGGTAAAAAACCCTCCAGAAGCAGTTTGCGCACGGAGCTTGCGGGCAGGGAGAATGCCGACGTCGAAGCCAACAAAGATTTTCCGCGCCGGGCAATGGCGCCGACCAAAGGGGTATCACAGGAGGGCTGGAGGAGGAATTGTTCTTTGAGGTCGCGGACATTGGCAATCAGCGCGGCCATTTCCATGGCATTTAGATCGCCGGACAAGCCGGCTGCATCTTCCGCGGCATGAGCCAGTGCCAGATCCATGTTATCGCCGCCCAACAAAATATGATCGCTGACCGCAATGCGCTGCAAATCGGGGCTGTCTGAAGTTGACTTCGCAGAGCAGGCAAATAGGGAAAAATCGGTTGTTCCACCGCCGATATCGACCACCAGCACATGTGCTTTGGAGAGCTGTTTCAAGAGGTCCAGTGCGGAGTTCCTGTGGTTGGCGAGCCAAGCCAGGAATGCGGCCTGAGGTTCTTCGAGTAAAGTCGTGCTGTCTGGCAAACCGGCGAGGCGGATTGCCTCCAATGTCAATTGTTGCGCGATTGGGTCGAAGGAAGCAGGCACGGTCACAACCACCTGTTGCTGCTGAATGGGGTGGTTGGGGAATTGTACATTCCAGGCATCGGCCAGAAAGCGCAGCAGGTGAGCCTGCACCTGAATTGGACTCAATGGTTCCAGTTGCCGTGAAGCGTTCACACCGAACGGTAAAAAGCAGGACTGACGGTCAACCGCATGGTGTCCCATCCATGACTTGGCTGAGCCAATGATGCGATCGGGTTGTTGCGCTGCCATTTGCCGGGCCATTAACCCGGCTTGCCAGCCCCTGCGTCCAGGTTCATCCAGCCAATACAACAGGGAGGGCAGGGTAGGCAAACGCTCCAATTGACCAGAAACATGTGTTTGCGGAATTGGCAGAATTTGCGGAGCGCTCACCGACCCGGAAGTTACAGCGCAATAAGCCAAAGCACAATTACTGGTGCCCAGGTCTATACCAATGCTGAACTTGCTGGCATCCATTTATTGCAGGCGCACATTGAATTCCAATTTCCAGCGCTCGCCACTCTGTGCGTGAACCATAAAAAGACCCAGGTTCCCCAATTCCGTTACTTCGGCCTGCAAGCGCACGGGAATTTCCTCTCCAGAAGCATGACCTTGCGGTGGTGGAATGGCAATTTCGAGCCTTGCCGACTCCTCCAGGACCGAAGCGTCGGGCAATAAGTCACCCGCCTGATCGGCGGAGCGAACGTCGGATTGGAAGAACCGAAACTCGGAAACTCTCCGGTGTACAGGAAAAACTCCTGATCGCCTATCTGTGTTGAAGTGCCTTCCTCCATCCCTTGGGGTGCGACGCACAGAGCTTTGACCTTTGGCTTGCGTCCAGGCACGGCCATGGCGCTGGTCTCCATGCCAATGTAGTAGGAGCGGGCGGTGCCCGACTTGATGCGCAACCCGCTTCCGCCTGAGCGCATGCGTGCGTACACCGCGGCGCCCAAGGCCACAGCGTGATCTGGTGCAGCACCCTGCAGTTCCAGAACCGGTTTCTCCGCCCAGGAACTCAAAAGGTTCAATACCCGTGTGCGCAACAAGGCTGAATTAAAAACACCGCCGTTGAACAATACCTTGTCTGGAAGCAAAACAGGATTTTTTGCTGAGCCATCCTGAGTGCCTGCGCTGACCTTATTGGTGTAGGCCTTGGCGAGAAAGCGCGCCAAATGTTTGGACAGGGCAGCGTCAGCAGCATAGGGCAAGCCGGATTCCCGCAGGCCACCCTGGCGTCGCATTTGCGGTTGCTCGTGCCACTGGCAAAGAGGGAAAAATCCATCCAGCAAAATGGACTGAAGTTGGTCTCTGGTTAGCAGCGCGCTGACGGTGGAACCCAAGAGCCGACTGCCACGACCCGGGATTGCCAGCGGATAGTCCGTTCGTTCCGTTTCTGCCAGCAGGGTTTCCTTCGCCTGGCGCACGCTTTGCACCAAACTTGCGAACTGCCAGTCATCGAGAGAAGTTCCGTTATCCTGCAAGTCATCATGAATGGCGTGGGCCAAGGCCAGGTCCATATTGTCCCCGCCCAGCAGCAAGTGGTCGCCGACCGCTATGCGTTCCAGTTGTAGGTCACCACCCTGATCGATGACCTCAATAAGACTGAAATCCGCAGTGCCACCGCCCACGTCGCATACCAAAAGCAAGTCGCCGGCCTGCACCTGTTTGCGCCAATCCGTACCTTGGGATGCCAGCCAGGCGTAAAATGCGGCTTGCGGTTCTTCGAGTAAAACGACCTCGCCCAAACCAGCTTCGCGGGCTGCCTCGAGAGTCAATGTGCGCGCCACTTCGTCGAAGGAGGCTGGAACGGTAATGACGCAGTTGGCATCGCTGAAAGGCGCGGTTGCATCTGACTGCAAGACGCTGTTGCGCAAATAGCTCAGCAGTGTCGCGGAAACGGACAATGGTGACCATTTATCGGTTATGGACTCGCTTCCCCCAAGGAAGCAGTGGGCCGCGCCCGATCCACGTGTGGATGGCAAAGCCAACTCTTGGCGGAAGTGATCACCCGATCCGGTTGCTGCGTACCCTTTTCCCTGGCAAACCTACCGGGAAAAGCACCAGCTGCCAGACTATGTCCGGGGACAGACGGGATCCCGGCGGCTTCGCTCTCCAGCGGGAAAAACAGGACTGAGGGCAGCAACGATGCGGACTCGATAGAGTGACTATTAGCGACTTGGGCAATTGGCACCAGTTGTGCATCGCCGTGTTCGCCGACCTGCGCTACAGCGCAATTGCTGGTGCCTAAATCGATGCCAAAAAATGTACTCATGAGTGGAATCAACGGTTGCCAAGTTCCAGCTCTGCCGGTGCCAGTACGGGCAGTTTTTGTTTATCGCTGCCGTGTACGACTTCGGGTAACTGAATATTCACCACCTTCCATCCGGCGTGGAGCAGGGAGCCGGTATAGGGTGGATTGCCCGATACCTTCCCTAAAAGTCGGTATTCGGCAGGGTCATAGCCCTCGGCCAGAGTGATGACCGAACCTTCTGCGGCTGAGCTGACGGGTTCGATTTTTATGTATTGCTGCACAACTTTACGGCAACCGCTGTGCACGACACGTGCCACAGGACCCAACTGGGCGTCCGTAGCCTTGGAAATATCTTCCTGGATGAAATCAATCAAACGACCCTCTTGTTGCAGCAGAGCCAGCAGGGCGACAATGTCGGCTTCCGCGTGGACTGGTTTGGCAGGTGGGGCGGCAGGCGCTGGTTCAACGGCTTGCGCGCCGGGTGCAGCGTCAACTGTGTCGTTGACAGGCGGAACAGGTGTGGATGGCTTTGACCGCAGCGTGAGCGCAACCAGAAGGAAACCAATGGCGGCTGAAATAAAAACCTGCCCATTGGTGGGAAAGAGCGCCACCTTGCCATATCACTGGCAACAGGTTGAGCACAACGAGCAGGATGGCTGCTGGTAGGATTTGATTTTTCGACATAGCACCCCGCAGTGTGCCATCAGTACCCCGCTTTGCAAGTCTGCCCACTGGAAGTTGTGCCCAATTCCATGCTTGCCAGCAAGACAAGCGAAGTCATAACTCCTTGCTATCGTTATGAAGAAAGTTTTTGTCTCTGGTTGTTACGATATTTTGCATGCGGGTCACGTGGAGTTTTTCCGACAGGCCCGCGCTTGGGGGATCATCTTACTGTTTCTTTTGCGTCATCTGAAGTGCTTTGGCACCATAAAATGCGCAAAAGTTCGCTCCCGGATGAGCATAAAAAGGCTTTGATCGAGGCCTTGGACATGGTGGATGATGTTGTCATCGGCAACGGCCTGGAGTTGGGTCTGGATTTTAAGGATCATTTTTTGCGCATACATCCACAGATTCTGGCTGTCACTGAGGACGACCAGTATGAAAACCAGAAGGTTGCCCTGTGCGAGCAAATCGGTGCCAAGTACGTAAAGCTTCCGAAAACTCCGCCCAAGTTTGAACCGGTTTCCACCTCTCAGTTGGTGCGTTGGATCAAAGCGCCGAGCGAGGCACCGCTCAGGGTCGATTTTGCCGGTGGCTGGCTCGATGTGCCAAAGTTTGCAAAACCCGGAGCTTACATAGTCAACTGCGCAATCTCGCCAACAGTGTCCTTTCAGTCCTGGCCTTATCAACGCAACGCCGGGTTGGGTGGCAGCGGAGCCTGGGCACTGTTGAATGGTCATTCAGGCGTGCATTCAGAATTGGCTCTGGGAGTAGGTTGGCAAGATCCGGCGGTGATTTCAGAGACAGGATGTTGTGTTTGGCGCAGCGGACCGGCTCCCGTATTGGATTTCAAGCGCAACGGCGATTGGCTACAGGGGCGGATGGCACTGCTGTGGACGGGGAAGGATCACAATACCCCGGGATTAGTCGATCAGAAGCGCGATTTTGAGTTGATTGCTCAATCCGGTGCACTGGCCAGAAGGGGAGTTTTGCAGGCTGATCTGGATGTGCTGGCCGAGGGTATCCGTTGCTATCACCAGGCCCAACTCGATGAGGGCATGCAACCATTGCCTCAGGAGCCTGAGGCATTGGCGAGCAAATACTGTGGGGGAGGCTGGGGCGGATACGCATTGTATTTATTCCGCGACGTACAGGCCCGCGACCGATTTTTGAAGAAGCCTGATACACTGCTCATTGAGCCGTACACTGTCTGATTTATCCATCTCACACACTGCATGTACCTTAAATTTTTAAGCTCGCTTCAGTTTTTGGCGAAACAACTGTTCTTTGTGCGGAGTATGCTTTTGGCCGGCGCATATGTTGCCATCATTTCCGCAAGTTTCTACTACACCTACGAACTCCGGTTCGATTTTAAAATTCCTCAGGATCAACTCGATCAGATCCTTACCAAACTGGCGATAGTGTTGCCGCTGAAACTGGTGTTGCTGTTTGTCTTCGGTCAGTTCGGTGTGTTGTTGTCTTATTTTCGCCTGCCCGACGTTTACCGCATTTTGTTTGCCATGGGCATAGCGGCAGCGGTGTTGTGGTTTGTTTTACCGTTGCACCTGACTCCGCCACGGACAGTTATCATTGGCGATTTCATGCTGTCCTTTCTCAGCCTGATCACCTTTCGTACCAGTTTGCGGGTTTTGAACGAAAAGCTGCTGCAAGTGGGTGCATCGGGCAATGCACCCAGGCAACGGCGCGTGGCCATTGTGGGCGCGGGACAGACCGGTTCAAGTATTGCGTATGATTTGATCTCGCGCAAAGCATTGGGGATGCGCCCAGTGGTGTTTCTGGATGACGATCCCGGCAAAATCGGGCGTCAGATGCACGGTATTCCAGTAGTGGATACGCCCGACAGTCTGGAGTTTGTGAAGAGCAAGTACGGCATTGATACCGTTATTCTTGCCATGTCGAATGCCTCGGCCAAAAGAATTGCAGACATCAACACTTCCGCCCGCGAATTGGGATTGAAGGTTGAAATTGTACCCTCGCTCACTGAGTTATCGACTGGCAAGGTCAAGGCAAGTCGCATTCGGCCGGTGGAAATTATCGACTTACTGGGCCGCGAACCGGTGGAGCTGGATTCGCAGCAAATCGCCAGTATGATCGGCGGCAAGGTCATTTTGGTGACCGGAGGAGGCGGCAGTATCGGCAGCGAAATTTGCCGACAGGTGATGAGTTATAATCCCAAGCGCCTGGTGGTGATTGATCAATGCGAAGTGCTGTTGTATCACATTGAAACTAACCTGCGCGAGGCGGGCTATGATGCGGATTTCACCTGTTTGGTGGCTGATGTGCTGGACCGCAGACGGATGGAGCAGATTTTTACCCTGCATAAACCGCAAGTGATTTTCCATGCGGCGGCGCACAAGCATGTGCCTATCATGGAGCGACAGCCTGCTGAAGCGATCAAGAATAATACCATTGGTACGGCTGCCATGGCGGATCTTGCCTACACCTTCAACAGTGAGCGTTTTGTGCTCATATCGACGGATAAGGCGATCAATCCAACCAATGCCATGGGCGCCAGTAAGCGCTTGGCGGAAATTTATATTCAGTCGAAATTTTTATCTGACACCAGCAAAACCAAGTTTATGGCCGTGCGCTTCGGCAATGTGCTGGGTTCTTCGGGCAGTGTGGTGCCAGCCTTCACCAAGCAGATTGCTGCCGGAGGTCCGGTCACCGTAACGCACCCGGAAATCACCCGATATTTCATGACCATTCCGGAGGCAGTGGGATTGGTTTTGCAGTGCGGTACCTTGGGTAAAGGCGGCGAGATATTTGTTTTGGATATGGGGCAACCCATCAAAATCGTCGATCTCGCACGTCAGATGATCGCATTGAGTGGTTACACGGTTGATAAGGATATCGAAATCAAATTTACCGGCCTGCGCCCAGGAGAGAAGCTGTATGAGGAACTCAAGCACAACGATGAGCGTCACACCGAAACGCCACATCCCAGAATTTTTAGGTTTGAGGGCAATCCCTACGCATACGAGCAAGTGATTGCATTTTTGAATGACATCAAACCCACTCTCGACACCGCTGACCGCAACACCATCAAGCGCAAGATTCAGGATTTTGCCCGGAATACAATCCTTACTTCGATTGAGAGAGTGCCGACCTGGGCGAACGTCAGTTTGTGGGCGACCTGACGTTGCTGGTGTTGTTACCGGGAGTTGTCTGGTTTGGCGGCAAACAGCAATAAGCGGCCCTCAAGGGCACCATTGAACAAAAGTGAATTCCTTGAACGGTTTGGTTTTG
>JAJOKB010000093.1 GCA_021208135.1 Verrucomicrobiota bacterium
ATTGCCAGTTCAGACACTGAACAACGGCTTCGGGCAACAACTGAGGCAACCATTCCCGCGCCCGCACAGGTTCACCAAAAGCAGAGACAAAAAATGCATCATGAGGAGAGTTGGCCAAATGAGAATCATTCATGAGCGCAAGGCTTTGCCAAAAAGCGTTACTGTCAAGATGGAAAATAGCTTAGAAAAGAATAGCTATTTAGGGGAACGGAGCGCGGGTTTCAATCCACGAACGGGGTTGGCTGCCCGGCTAATTCGGGGGTTGAGACCCGTGCTCCGATGAATGCAGGTAGCCAGGACCCGGGAGATTCCCACCGTGAAAGAATAGGAAGAAAGAGGAACAAGGTTTCCTTGATTCACTAGAATGCGCCCAAAGACGTTGTGTTCAGCGGGCAGGTGCTTGAATGGCGATTTGCGTTTCTACAATTTGGTGGTTACGTAATCCAGTATGAAATCTGTTGGATCTAAAATTGATACTACGCTAGAATTGGATGTAGTGCTGAATGGAAGCACGCAGCGCAAAAAGCTTGCTGAGCTATTAACCCTCCCCACGGTGATCTCAATTTACATGCGCAATAACACCAGTAGTTGCGACAAACAAAACAGCTCCCTGGTTGAGCATTCCCAAGCGATAGCAGCCAAAGGTTGGCAGGTGCTTGCAGTCAGCCGGGACACATGCAATTCGCACGGAAAATATGCCACAAAAATGGGGATAGGCTACATTCTGGCATCAGATCCGAATGATGTTCTGGCCAAGGAGTTGGACGCTATCGTCGAGAAGAGTATGTATGGGAAGAAATATATGGGGCCGGCCCGCGCCGCATTTTTTATCTCTAAAGATGGTACGATTCGCGATGTAATCGAAAAAATTGATTCAAAACAGCATGGCGAGGAAGTATTGGCGCGCCTTTGAAGATAGTTGATAACTTTTTTTTGGGGCGGCACACTCCTGCAATTGGGTTAGCGGGAATTAGGGTCATGATTCCCACAGATTGCCGGGGTAGTCCCCATTGGCAATCATTGTCAGCAGGGCTTGTTGCACGTTTGGTTTATCATCAGCGTAAGTAACGCCCATCCAGCGACCGCCGGAAGGTACGACTTTTACCTTTGCCTGCTTACGGGTGATCATCGTGCCGACGGCCTGAGGCAAGTAGAACTCAGCTTTCGGATCCTCGAGCTTGCTTTCGAGAAATGTTTCCAATTGAGCTTCGAGGAAGTTGAACAGATCGGGCGTAAAGCCAAAGAAGTTCATTGAAACCGGGGTTGAGTCGGTCAATCCTGCTGCCGCTGGTGTGCTGATTGCAGTGTGTTCCACTACAGACTGTAGAAAACCTGACTCATCTACGGTACAAACGCCCCTGGAAACTGTCCCGTGACTGGAAAGAGTACTGGCCAGCGGATAGGAGGCCAGCAGGAATTGAGGTGGCCAGGAAGCGTGATGGTTTTTAAAAAACTCAGCTGCGGTGGCGTATGCATTGTGTCCATAGAAGTCATCGGCATTGATGACGACAAAAGGAGAATCGACCATCGGCTGAGCGACCCAAACCGCATGACCCGTTCCCCATGGTTTAACGCGTCCGGGTGGTGACTTGAAACCTTTGGGCAAAGCATCCAACTCCTGGAAGGCGAAATCGATTTGGATTTTGCCTGTAAATCTGGCCGTGACTTGTTCTTTGAATTGCCTGGAGAACTCGCGACGGATGATGAACACCACCTTGCCAAATCCTGCCCTGATGGCATCGAACACGGAGTATTCCAATAAAGTTTCTCCCGAAGGTCCAACGGGGTCCAGTTGCTTTAACCCCCCATATCGGCTGCCCATTCCTGCTGCTAAAACTAATAAAGTAGGCTTCTTCACGCACCCAAATCATCACCCTGTGCACAGCTGGTCAAAACCAAAAACAACAAGGTCCAAGATTCCGTTTATCCAGCTTCTTTTATTTACTCTGGCGTATTGTGGGAGCAGGATTGCAAAATCCGCACAGGTGCTACAACTTAAGTGGTAAGCATGAGGGAAATGCATAAGCGGCTTGCGACCCTCAATGACAGAGGGAAATATGGTTTTATGGGAAATGGTTCTGAACATATCCAGGATGCGCGGCTGTCCGTGGAAGCATTGGCGGCAACCCTAAGTCATTGGGCGGATATAGCTTCAGGTACGGATTATACGCAGGGTGTGGAGGCTTTTGCCGATGTATTGGAACAGGCCTTTGCAAGTTTGGAGGTAACCGTGGAGCGGGAACAACCCGCCCCCTATGCATCACTGGAAGGAGATCCGGTTGCAGTTGGACCACTATTGCGCGTTCGCGTCAGACCCGATGCACCGGTGCAGATTTTACTTTTGGGACACATGGACACCGTTTACGGAGACGGCAGGAAGTCCAAACCTTGTGTTTTGCACCCAGACGGGCGATTGGTAGGGCCCGGAGTTGCGGACATGAAGGGTGGTTTGCTGGTGATGCTGGAGAGTTTGCGCTTGTTGGAAAAATCCTCGCTGAGACAGCGTATCGGTTGGCAGGTTTTGCTCACGCCCGATGAAGAGACAGGTTCGCATGCCAGTCACGCTGCTATTTTGGCCGCTGCCCGCGAGGCACATGTAGGTATGGTTTTTGAGAGTTCCCTCGCGGATGGAAGCTTGATTCGCAAACGGATGGGCAACGGCACTTTCAGGGTGCATGTGCGCGGTAGGGCTGCCCATACAGGACGGGATTTTGCCAAAGGGCGCAATGCTGTTACCGCCATGGCGCGCATAGTCGCGGCGGTGGATGATCTCAATGGCAAGTTTGAAGACGCATTGTTCAATCCAGGCAGGGCGAGCGGAGGCGGGGCGTTAAATGTGGTTCCCGATAGTGCCACTGCCTGGTTCAGTGTGCGGATTGGCAGCGTTGCGGTGCAACGGGAATTGGAATTCCTGTTGCCTAAACTGTTTGAAGGATTCGCCGGTGATGGTATTGAAGTAGAGTGGCGCGGAGGGTTTACCCGACCACCGGCAGAGGCGTCCTCTGCTAATCAAGCATTGCACCAGAAATTTGGCGATGCCTGTCGGTCCTTAGGACTGCCTGCCCCTGGCTGGCGCGATACCGGCGGCAGTCCGACGGCAATCTGTTGGCAGAGGCTGGTTTACCATTTCTTGATGGCATCGGCATCCTGGGTGGAGATATACACAGCGAGACCGAATTTGCCCTCATTGACAGCCTGCCGGATCGTATCCGCGCCAATGCTTTATTCATGATTAACCTCGCTGCTGATTTGCCATGAAACCATTTGTATTACGTCCCATTGCAGAAACTGATTTGTCTGCGTTGACAGAGCTGGTGGGCAGCATTGCCGATGGGCTTACTTCCTTGCCTAATGACCCCGACTATCTGGAATCGAAAATACATGCATCGCTGCGTGCCTTCTATCCCAGGATTGCCCAACCCGGTGGCGAGCATTATCTGTTCGTGTTGGAGGATCTGGAGAAGGGAGATATCATTGGAACTTCGGGAATACAGGCCCGCGTAGGAGGTTTCGAGCCATTTTATACTTACGAGATCCGTTGGGAAAAGCAGAGCTACGCACCATTGAGGATCGATAAGGACATCGGAGTCTTGCACCTCAAGCGCAGCCATAAAGGACCTTCTGAGATCTGCAGCCTATTCCTGCATCCCGATTACAGAAGTTATGGCTTGGGCAAATTATTGTCACTGGGACGTTTCCTGTTCATGAAACGCTTCCCAACCCGGTTTGATCAAACTGTGATTGCTGAAATGCGTGGTTATATCAATCCCGAGGGTGCTTCACCATTTTGGGAAGCGGTGGGCAAACCTTTCTTCGACAAAGACTTCTACACCGCTGACATCATCAGTGGATTAGGTGACAAGGGTTTTATCGAGGCCCTGATGCCCAAGCATCCGATCTATATACCACTTTTGCCTGCAGCGGCACAAAGTGTGATCGGTCACGTACACAAGGATACCGAGGCAGCCTTGCATATGTTGCGCAAGCAGGGCTTTGCGGAGACGACTGAGGTGGATATTTTCGATGCAGGGCCTTTGATTAGCGCGCGGGTTGGGCAAATTAAAATTGTGCGTGAAACCCGAAGCAGTGCTACCGCAGTTGGCGTTCCCAAGGATGCCCAAGGGCGTATGGCACTGATTAGCAACGGTAAGCTCGATTTCCGCTTGGTACAATGCAGTACTTGGTTTGATGCTGAAGAAAGGTTGCTGCTATCTGAACGTGCCCTGCAGGCACTCCAACTGAACCCTGGAGACACTGTCGATTATGCCTTCCTCTGAACATCCAATGCTTTATTCCACCAATCCTGCAACCGGTGAAATCGTCTGGCAGGGTGAGGTTTCCTCACCAGCTACTATCGATCGCAAAGTCAGAAATGCTGATCTCGCCTGGAAGGACTGGTATGCCCGTCCCTTTACGCAGCGCGAGACGGTCTTGATGCGCTATGCTGAACTCCTGCTGAAACATGAACAGGATTTGGTGTCATGCATCGGTACGGAGACGGGAAAACCTCTGTGGGAAGCCCGGACCGAAGTCAAAGCTATGCACGGCAAGATTGCCATCAGTATTGAGGCGCACCGCAAGCGCTGCGCTGAATTCTCCGGCGGCACGGCCATAACTCGTTTTCGGCCTCATGGCGTGGTAGCGGTTTTAGGCCCATACAACTTTCCCGGACATTTGCCAAACGGACACATCGCACCAGCGCTGCTCGCCGGCAATGCGGTGGTGTTCAAGCCGAGTGAATGGACTCCATCGATGGCAGATTGGATGCAAAAGCTTTGGTTTGAAGCTGGTCTGCCCGAGCCGCTCTTTCAAGTTGTGCAGGGTGGGGCACAGCAGGGAACACAACTGTGCGAGCACCCGGTGATCAAAGGTATTTTCTTCACCGGAAGTGAACGTGTTGGACGCAAACTCGAGGTGATTGTCAGCAAAAGACCGGGAACGATGTTAGCGCTCGAAATGGGTGGCAACAATCCCTTGGTCATTGGTAAACTCAGTGCCATGGAGCCTTCGGTTCTGTTGGCAGTGCAATCTGCCTTCTTATCTGCCGGTCAACGGTGTACTTGTGCCCGTAGGATTATCATTCCCAAAGGCAGTTTCGGTGATGCCTGGGTTGCAAATTTCCTCACCAAAATACGCAGTATCAGAGTGGGACATTGGAACGCCGAACCTCAACCTTTCATGGGATGCCTCGTATCTGCTCAGGCAGCGGACCGCGTCCTGGAGGCCCAGCAGGACTGGATTGCCAAAGGCGCTCAACCGCTGGAACTGTGTCGCCGTTTACCGGCGGGCGATGCATTCCTCAGTCCTGGTTTGATTGACGTTACAGGTGTCGCGGAGCGACCTGATGAAGAAATTTTTGGACCCTTGCCCCAACTCATCCGGGTGCCGGATTTTGCTGCTGCGGTCCATGAAGCTGCAGCCACTGGCTATGGATTGGCGGCTGGCTTATTTTCGGAAGATCGAGCTGAGTACGAGTTCTTTAGTCGCGAGATGAGGGCTGGAATCATCAACTGGAATCAACAGCTTACCGGAGCGAGCAGCGCCGCACCTTTTGGCGGAGTAGGGCGCAGTGGCAATTTCCGACCATCCGCCTATTTCGCGGCTGATTATTGCAGTTATCCGGTGGCTTCCATGGAGGCTGATGCCCCGTCCATGCCGGCGTCCTTGCCTCCCGGTCTGGTCATGGAGTCGGACTGAAGGTCCAGATTTCGGCAAATTCAAGCTCCTCACCGGGTTCCAGGGTTTTGAACTGGCTGTGAAACTCCAGTTCCAGGAATCCCTGGTTCGCGTCCGGGTGTTTCATGAGAAATACCTCGGCTGTGGCATGGGCTGGATGAACACTGGCCGGATTCAACTCGCCTTCGGGACGCATGTACAATATCCAGTCAGCCAACATCACCTTGAACAGTGGGGCTTGAGTATTCAGAAACGCTTTGCTGCCAGTTGCCTGGTCCACTGCCAAAGCTTTGGCGGAATTATCAAATGTAAACCATTGCTTATCCTGGCTCACAACACCTTTGAAAGGTGGATGGTCCGAATATCGAATGTGTTCGGGTTGCAGATCGGCAAGCGCGGCCTTGAAGCTTACGCCTGCATTAAACCGGGTGTTGCTCCACAACCCCCAATGCACGGGATCCGTACGCTGATTGCGGATGCTGGCCGAGATCCTCAGTTTCTCAGGATCCATCACTGAAAGGTCTTCTTCATCTGGACTCCTGATACAGGACTTGGCGGACTGATAATCGTTACTGCCGAAGTTGTCCGTTCTAGAATCTGATAGCGACCGAATTCCAGAAAGGGATCAGGCGGCCAATCGTCCCCTTGGCGCTCGGGAATGAGATCCTGTTGTTGCCACCAGTGTTCCTGAGGTGCCAGCCAATGTGTGGTACCATAAAATGCAGCTCTTCTGAAATTGACATGAACGCTTTCCGGCCAGGCTGCAGGTAGCCAGTGAGCACGGTTTTCGCGCAGGAAGTTTGCACTGCCCGCCTTGCTTACCCAGACCAGTTTTCCACCGAAATCAGCCAGAATCCCAACTTCCAGATCGCCACTGCGAAGAACAATCAGATGTTCGGTACCCGCGGACTCCGCAGCACAGGCTTGGAGTACCCCCGTCAACAGCAGACCAGTCAATAATGCACGAATGAGTAACCAACTACGCATGCACGCAGTGTTGCAGCTTGTTGCCACATAGCAACCAAAGAGATTTTTGGATCAACCACCGATCTACCTTTCAGTGCTGCTCGGGTGCATGGTTTTACCATACAAAATTAAGAAGTTACCGCTCGTTGACCTGATTTCTAAGTAAAGTTCTACTACGGCTATCTGATGCTCTAATTTTAACAAAAGGTACCCCATGATGCGCGTTACTACTCTTGTCACTTTGTTGATTTTTTCGGTCATTTGCTTGAAGGCCGATGTGCGTTATCCCGCTGGTGTTGTCATCGACGTTACGGCTGCACCTTATTTTGCTGATCCCACCGGCGTGCAGGATAGTCGCGCTGCGTTGCAACAAGCGTTGGATGATTTTCCCGGCAGTATGCTGGAGCGTCCGATCCTGTATTTTCCCAATGGATTGTACCGGCTTTCGGGAGGTTTGGTGGTCGATACGCATTCGCAGCCTGGAGGTGGATCAGGTCGCGGGGTGGTTTTTCAAGGGCAAAGCCAATCTGGAACGGTGTTGCGTCTGGACGATAACGCCACTGGTTTTGGCAATGTATCCGCGCCTGCGGTATTTATCGATTTCAATCAGGCAAACGATGTTGCCGGAGCCTGGCAATACGTTGCCTTCCAAACCCATGTCAAAGATATGACCATCGACATTGGCGCCGGGAATCCCGGTGCCATCGGACTTGATTTCTGCGCCAACAATGTCGGTGGCGTGCGCAATGTGCTCATCCGCTCCAGTGATCCGGAAGGTGCGGGTCATTCAGGGCTCCTGCTGAGCTCTATTCCAGGACCTCAGTTGTTGAAAAATATTGAGTTGTTGGCTTTGACTGGTCGATTCGCACTGGCGAGGATCCACATTATGCCACCACAATGGAGGATGTGGTTTTGCGCGACGCTCGCATGGGCGGAATCTTCAACCGCAGGCACAGTTTCGCCATTCACAGGTTGCAAACCCATGGCTTGGGTGGACCGGCGCTGCGCAACGATCACGTCGACAGTTTTGTCGTTTTGGTAGATGCACAATTACTTGATGGTCCCGCCGCTTCAGCAGCTCTGTTCAATAATGGTTATCTGTACGTGCGCGATGTACGGACCTCTGGATACTCTGCGGTCATTGAAGATCGCGCTGCCGGAGTCATCAATCAACCGAATATCAGTGAATGGCATTATGGGGTGGCGGAAGGTTTGTTTGATCAAAATGTGCGCCACAGTCTCGGTTTACCGATCCAAGACGCTCCTGATCCCGCACGCGACGATCCCTCGCTATGGGTGAATGTGGCGGACTTTGGCGCGCTGCCGGACGACTTCAATAATGACGCTAACAATGTTCAAAACGCCATTCATTCGATGGCTCCGGGTGGGCCCAACGAGGGTAAACGTACTTTGTATTTTCCTCCGGGGCGCTATGTCTTCGACAATGGCGTTACCATAACCGCCGATGTTGAGCGGATCGTCGGTTGCTTTGCTTCGGTTCAACCGCGCAATGCCGCGATCTCAACCCAACCTGTATGGCGCATTGTGGTGGTGGTCCACTCTTGATTATCGAACAATTGACAGGGTACCCCGGCGGGCCCTTGCGGGCTACACCATTTATTCTGAATGAAGGAACGCGTGACTTGGTCTTGCGCGACGTGCTGGTGTTGGCAGGGCAAACTTACGTCAATACTGGTACCGGACGTCTGTTTATGGAAAATGTGGGTGGGACCAGCAGTCGGTATTGGTCCAACCTACCCAATCCGCTTCCGAGTGCCGTGCCCCAATTCGACTTTGGTACGCAACAGGTGTGGGCCCGCCAGCTCAATACGGAACAGCGCGATGTCAATGTGCGCAACGATGGCGGTGATCTCTGGATTCTGGGCATTAAAAATGAGGAGGATGGTACTCTGGTACAGACGCGCAATGGTGGCAGAACGGAAATTTTGGGCGGTACCGCCATGCCTCTGGATGTGTATGATGATTCTGCCAATGGCGGCATCAATGGATTGGCTCAACCCGGCTTTGAAATTATCGGTGCCTGTATGAGCATTGTCGTAGCTGGTCACATGGGTTGGGCGCGCGACCATTATCACATCCTAGTGCGCGAAACGCGTGCAGACGAAACCAGAGATCTACTGACTGTGGATGCGGCCAACAAGCGTACCTACGCCAACAGCGCGGGGGTCAGGCCGCCGGTTTTAGCGCTTTACCGTGGCAGCATTCTTTCTGAATCTGAACATTGGCGCAGAAATGTTTTTGGTGCCAGTGCACCCACCAGCGACTCGGAAGATGAGGCCGACCCTGATGGGGATGGCATACCCAATCTTCTGGAACGCGCCTTCGGCGGTGATGCTTTACAACCTCAACGGGCGGTATTGCCTGTACAGGAAACCGTTGTAATCGGGCAGGATGCATTTGCAGCATTGACCTTTACAGTGCTGGCGGGGGGAGAGGTGGAAGCTGATCTGAGCTATGTGGCCCGCGGATTGCGCTACCGGGTTGAGCAAAGCACCGATCTGCACAACTGGGTCAGTGGTGATAGTGTAACCTCTGTTTATCTCGCCCCGGTCGATCAAGGCGATGGTACTAAACGGATGACCTTGCGCAGTAATCTGCCTTTCGCCGCACAGACGCCAGTGTTTCTTCGTTTGGCGGTTGAGAATTTGCCTTGATTCTGCACAGGATCTGGTCATTTGCCGCACATGAAAGCAAACACACAAGCTCCCCCGACTTCAGGTTCTCCGGATCCATGGGTTCTCAATTGGGAATCCGACTTTGAAAACCATCAATATGAGCCCGTCTACATCGGCAATGGAAGCTTTGGCGGCATGGTTGATTTATCCGGCGCGGATGCGGACTGGTGGAGTTCCGAAGTGGGCAGTTTGGCGGATGGTGGCCATCAAGGGGTATTGTATCCCATAACCTTGGTGCGCACTGCTGTGTTGTTTCGCACCGCCCAATGGAAATCCATGGGGCTGTGTGCCGGTCGCAGCGGCATTTATTGTCAGGATCCCCGCTACACTTCGGATCCATCCATGCCTCATCGGCCGCAGGTGTTATCGTTGTAAGCAGTCTCTGAATATGCGCACTGGCGTTTTGCAGACCCAAGGTTCTCTGTATCTCGGATCTCTGCCCGCTTTGCAACAGGGGCTGCAACAGACGCGTGGTGTGAATTTTCGATCAGGCTGGCAGCGCTCAAGGATTCAAATTGGCTCGGGTTCGAGGTATCGGCAGATGCCGATATTTTGATGATGCCGCAATTTTTTGAACGCGAACGCTTCGCCTTGCACGGTAGCGGAACCGGTGTTCATCGGGTAGGTAACGACATTTCTTGCGATTTAACCGTCAGTCAAAGCGTGAGCCCCCTGGTGGCCTCGGAATCGGGTATGAGCTGGTACGCTCAACCGCACGGTGGCAGTCCTTACCGCGTTCGCATTCTGTGCCCTTCCGCACGAATGACACAATTGGCTGGTCGGCCTGTTCTGGAAGGTTCTGCTAAATGTTTTTTTGCCATCCAAATTGAATGCGATGACACTCCCGCGCCAACGGGACCGGTTTTGCCTGCATTTGTAGCCTCTGCCGATGCGTTTTTTGCTGAGCA
Source organism: Verrucomicrobiota bacterium (assembly GCA_021208135.1). Lineage (GTDB taxonomy): Bacteria > Verrucomicrobiota > Verrucomicrobiia > Opitutales > Oceanipulchritudinaceae > JAJOKB01. The sequence goes on from JAJOKB010000093.1 coordinate 10,247, forward strand.
ATCCGCCCGGTGGCAGGCATTTTGGCAGGCTAGTCATGTCGCTCTGCCCGACTCCGAGTCCCTCTGGCAACAGCGCTATCATGCCAGTCTATTCTATGTCGGCCAAAGCGTGGGCAAGGGCCGACTCATCCCGGCGGTTTGAGCCGCCCAATGTTGCCTTATTGGTACGGCTGTTTTCACGATACCGATACCTACTTTTGTCGCGCTTTACTCGAGAGCGGCAGGGCAGGGCAGGCCCAGTCACACCTGCGCTATCGTTTCGACGGTCTGCAACACGCAATGCGCCTCGCTGCCGATGCGTCCCGGTCCGGCGCTTTGTATCCTTGGCAAACCGATTCCAAGGGACACGGTCAGGTGCACGATGTGCCAATGAACAGCGCCATCATTGCTGTGGAGGCGTGGCATCATTACGCTTACAGCCGTTGCCCGGAAGCAGGACGTTTGGCTGCTGCGATTGTCGCCGAGGTTTTGCGCAATTTGCTCGATTTGCTGGATATGCAATCCCAGCCCTTGGCGCTGCGCCACCAGCAACTCATGACTTTTAGCGAAACTATGACTGCCAACGATCCCACCGAGGTCCGCGTGGCCTTGCGTGCCGTTGCCTCGGTTTGGCTCGCCTTCGATAGTAATCAGATGGATCTCAACCAGTGGGCTGCTCGCATTTTGGCCGAGATTGATTTACCTCGGGCTGAAGATGGTGCTTATCGACTCACTGCGCCTGGAGATGCTGAACCAGCCTACCTTCGGTGTCCCTCGGTTCTGTTGGGTAGTTTTCCATTACACGTTTTGCCAGCGGACAGCGCCTTGCAAAGGACGTTTGATAAGGAACTGCAGCGGATTGTGTTCCTTTTCGCCTGGCTGCCGCATCAGGCGTCCATCGTCGCCAGCCAGTTGCAGCGACGCGATGGAC
>JAJOKB010000099.1 GCA_021208135.1 Verrucomicrobiota bacterium
GGTTGATCGTTTAAACGCCCTCAATGGCAAGGTTCCAAGCCTGATTGCTTTGGATGCTGGCCTCGATGTCATTCATTCCGACGCTTCCTGGGATCTGGGACTTAACAGCACCTTTGCCAATCTGGATGATCTCGAAGCCTATCGGGTTCATCCAGAACATCAGGCAGTTGTCGCCATCATCAAGGAAATCTGTTCAGCGCGGGCAGTTGTCGATTTTGTGACATCCAACTGATCTGCCAGTGCTGGCTCGGGGCAGAGGATTACTGACCGAAGCTGTACTCCAGTTGCCAGTCTCCGGTCTCGCCCCCCATCCAGCCTCTGGACCAATAAGGCTCGATGCTGAATGCTGCAGGAGTTGCGAAACAAACTGCTTTTTCCATTGGCACCGATAAGCTGAGCGCCAGCAATCCAGACTTGGGCAGAAGCAAGTGCAGTGGTTTTCGGTGACCCCAGAAACCTGGCAACCAGCAGAAGCCGCCCTGTGCGGGAAAAGTGTGCCATGCGCCATTGGGTGCTGGTTGAGTAGCACTGGCTATGGGGTTCAGGCCTGTGGATTGAGGTAGCCCTACAGGCAAATCAATGGCCACTTGAGCCGTGGGAGACTGGGCAAAAAACGGATGTCCGAACCACAATAGCGGTTCGCTCCAGGCAAAATGGCACTTCAGGTGCGAATGACTCACAAGCCTGTTTGCCTCCAGTTGGACGGTTCTCGTGAGGGTGTAGGCATAGCTCTGTCCAGCGATTTCGATGTTATCTGTGCACGAGCAAACCAGCCTCGATTGAGACAGATGTTCCATCGTCCATTGGACTGGGCGCAGGAGTGTCATACCGCTGTCATTCCAGCTTCCGTCGCTCTCCCGACACACCACTCCCGCACCTATTCTAAGGTAACTTTGCCCTGGTGTGCAGCGATCGAATCCCAGCCCGGTTTCAAACACTTCGGGCAAGCCTCTGCCTACATAGGGATCCCAAGCGTCCACGGCACTGCTGGTGAGCGGCGAATCCTGATGCCACAGATCGAGTATATAGCCTCCATGCACGTATCGTGCCCCTAACTTGGTTCCGGAGGAGCGAGGATCTGCAAGGATGCAGCGGGAAGCTCCCGCTTGCAGTTCTATCACATCAGTTTCTGGGTAGTTGGCCATGGTGTTTCAGCAAAGTCACCGAATTTAATCATGCAACGGTAATTCAAACAGAAAGCTCAGCCACCTTCAAAAATGCTTCTGACTGTCATGCGTCTTTGTGATAATTGTGCGATTGCCAAAAACATAAAATTCGGTGAAGGTTAAATCATGCGTAAGCCGGCAAATCCTACCTACATTGGAATTTTCGTGATCGGAGCTACGGTGCTCGGCATTATTACCGTACTTTTTTTGGGTTCGCTCAACTTGTTCACTAGTACGCGGACTTTTGTCATTTATTTCGAGGAATCCATCAACGGACTCAACCAAGGCGCTCCAGTGAAATTCCGGGGCGTTCCCATCGGGCGGGTTTCTGATATACGCATTCGCTTTAATCAGCCACCCGAATCCTTTAAAATCCCCGTTTTTGTTGACATCGACGCGCGCCGGTTGGAGCGCAACTGGGATTGTTGCGGATCAATGACACCGATAATTTCCTCGAACGGGAAATCCGTGCCGGCTTACACGCAAGGCTGCAATTTGTGAGCATCATAACGGGGCAGTTGTTCGTTGAATTGGATTTTGTCGATGTGCCGCCGGGCTACGTTCCTGGTTCAGTGCAAAGGGAACCTCAACTCCCGGAGATTCCGGCCCAACCGTCACCCATGGCTGCTTTCAGTGCGACCGCTGCGGAATTTTTGGCGCAGTTGGGTAGTCTTGATTTGGCGGCAATCAATGATGGACTGGTAGGCACACTCTCGCAGTTGCAAAGCACCCTGATCGAGGTGGATGCCCCTCGCTTGAGTCGCGACCTCAGTGCTACTTTGGCAAATGTGGATCGTTGGTTGGCATCGGTCAATATTCAGCCGGTTTTGGACGAATTCACGATTTGGCTGCCGCAGTTGCATGAATCGACACAACAAACACTGCAGCAGGCGCAAAAGTCACTGGCTATTCTGGAACAGTTAGGCGAGCAACTGGAGTTTATGTTGGATCCCAACGCTGCCTTGCCATTTGCCGCCCGGCAGACTTTGCAGGAAGTCTCTGCCAGTGCCAGGGGGTTGCGCGAATTAGTCGAATTTTTGCAACAACAACCGGGTTCTTTACTCCACGGGAGGGCACCTCAACCAGTTTTCAATCCATGAAGTTTCTGTTTTTATCCAGCTCCCTTTTTGTCTTGCTCCTGGTGGGCTGTTTGCAACTGCCAAAGCCTGAGCCCAGTGCCGTGCGCTACTTTGTTTTGCCTGACTTCAGTTCAACTGTGAGCGCTCACGCATCTGCTGCTGAAGCGCCCGCCACAGTCGGTTTGATTCTGGATTCATGGCCTGAGTATTTGCAGCGCAAGCAGATCGTGCTTTTTGACGGTGTGGCGGAAATGCGAATTATGCAGGACTTTGTCTGGGCTGAGTCATGCGCAATGCGTCCTTGAGCCGCTTTTTATTGGCCCTGCAACAATCGTATCCCAATACTCAGTGGCAACCAGCCCCCTGGACTGATCGTCCTCCCGATGTACTTTGCATACTCGATATCCATCACTGGAAGGCGCATGCCGATGGCACCGTCGAATTGCAAGGCAACTGGAGATTTGTAGAGCGCGCTTCCGGTACCGTGCTCAATAGTGGCCCTTTCCGCAATAGCTCTACCTGGGAATTAGCCAGTTTTGCCAGCCTGGCCGCAACAAAAAGTCGGCAATTAACCGAGGTCAGCAACCAAATACTCTTATACGCACAATGATCCTGTCGCGGAACAAGGTTTCCTTGTTCCGAAATTTTCAAATCGACGGGGTCATGGCCGGTCTTCCCCCGAAGACTCATAACGCACCTTTACAGGCGCAACTTAGATGTACATATTGTCGTCATGATTGCGAACGAAGGAGAGTCATTGAATTTGGCGAAACGGATGCGCAGGGGGCGTTCCAGCGAGGCGATGCGCAGCATGATGCAAGAGACAGTGTTGGAAACGCGCCATTTGATCCAACCACTATTTGTGCGAGCGATGGCACAGAGCAGGGAGGCGATTTCCTCTATGCCCGGTCAGTATCGACTCAACGAGGCACAATTGGTGCAGCACTGTCAGGTTTTGTTTAACCTGGGAATCAGGGCAGTGGCGATCTTTCCAGTGATGGAGGCAGCGCAAAAAGATGCTTCTGGCAGTGCAGCTCTGGATGATGAAGGGCTGATCTATCGCGCCATTCGCAGTGTGAAGCAATGGTTGCCCGGTTTTATTGGTGATTGCCGATGTGGCGTTGGATCCGTTCACATCGCACGGACATGACGGTGTTTTAACAGCCTGCGGCGGTGATGTGGACAACGACGCAACGGTTGCGAGATTATGTCAAATGGCAGTCAAACTTGCCCAGGCGGGCGCTGACTGGGTGGCACCGTCGGATATGATGGACGGCAGAGTAGCAGCCATTCGGGGTGCGCTTGACGCAGCTGGATATACGGCAACAGCCATATTGGCGTATTCTGCCAAGTTTAACAGTGCCTTGTATGGACCCTTTCGCGATGCAGTTGGCAGCTCTCAAGCTGCAGGGACCCGATTGCTGGGCAAGCAGAGTTACCAGTTGAATCCAGCCAATCGCCGTGAGGCTCTGGCCGATGCCTTGTTGGATGAAGCGGAGGCTGCGGACTTTTTAATGGTTAAACCTGCCGGCATGTATCTGGATATTATTCGCGAGTTGCGCGACCGCACCTTACTGCCGCTGGCCGCATACCAGGTGAGTGGAGAATACGCGCAGATCCATGCTGCCGCTCAACTCGGGTGGTTGGATTTAAAGCGTACTCGCGATGAATCATTGCTGGCGATCAGACGGGCTGGTGCTGATTGGATCTTAACCTATTTTGCCGCAGATATCGCTGCTGAGCGCAGTGGTACCGACCTGGAGCTACCCGACTATGAGCAAGCAGGCGGTATCTAATCTGCATCTATCCATCAGCGGCATGTCCTGTGCGGGTTGTGCGGCCCGAATTGAGCGCAACTTAAAGTCCTTGCCCGGTGTACAAAGTGTGCTTGTTAACTTTGCCAATCGCACTGCGGCGCTCACAATTACGCAGTCAACGGTGAGTTCAGCCGATGTGGTTGCAGCCATTCGCAAGCTGGGCTTTGAGGCTGCCGAGCAAGATACTGTGGCTGCGGAGGTCCAAAAACAAAGGCAGCGTGATTTGACGGAGTTGCACGCTTTGCGCCGTGCCTTTGTCATTGCTGCGCTATTGGCCGCACCGATTTTTTGTGCTCGATATGGGCGGATTTGGCGACCTGCAATCCGTGCGTTATCTGATGTTTATATTAGCCGCTGTGGTGCAATTTTGGCCCGGTTTGCGTTTTTACAGAATGGGTATTCCAGCCTTACTGCGCTATGCTCCTGACATGAATAGCCTTGTGGTATTGGGGACAACCGCCGCATTTGCCTTTTCAACAGTGGTGACTTTTGTGCCTGATTGGATTCCAGATAGTAGTCGCCATGTATATTTCGAAGCTTCCGCAGTGATCATTACCTTGGTGTTGTTGGGGCGCTATCTTGAATTGAAGGCCAGGGGACAGGCAGGTGAGGCGATTGAAAAACTGCTCGGCTTGCAACCCCAGACCGTACACCACATTGACTCCGATGGAGTGGAAAGAATTGTACCGCTATCTGACATCAAGCCAGGTCATGTACTGCGGGTACTTGCCGGGGAACGGGTACCGGTGGATGCAGTCGTAGCATCCGGTGCCAGTCATATCGATGAGTCTATGCTTACCGGGGAACCTATTCCGGTTGCCCGAAAAGAGGGTGATGCTGTTTTCGCCGGAACCTTGAATCAGAACGGAGTCCTGATATTGCGCGCAACCGGGGTTGGGCAAAGCACTGTTTTGGCGGGAATTGTCGCGATGGTGCGTCAGGCCCAGGCGGTGAAATTGCCTATTCAGCAACTGGTGGATCGTGTGACTTTATGGTTTGTGCCCGCGGTTATGGTGTTGGCTTTGTCAGCATTTGTGTTGTGGTTGATTTTGCCTGCCGAACCTACTCTCAGCAAGGCTTTGGTGACCGCAGTCACAGTTTTGATTATCGCTTGCCCCTGTGCGATGGGATTGGCGACACCGCTCTCCATCATGGTTGCAACGGCGCTGCTGCCAGACAAGGCATTTGGTTTTAGGCGTGGAGATGCATTGCAAACGTTGAGTTCAACCCGGATCGTCGCAATCGACAAAACCGGGACCCTCACCGAAGGCCGACCCTCGGTTGTGGGGATTTGGACTTTACAGAGTGAGGAACAGGCTGATTGGGTGCTGGCACGTGCTGCCTGGCTGGAGCAGAGTTCCACACATCCGCTGGCTACTGCTTTGGTATCTGCAGCCCGACAAAAAGGTTTGGTTTTACAATCACCTCCCAATGTGGCAACAATACCAGGCAAGGGCGTTCAGTTGGCGAGCGAGGGTGAAGCCAATGCTGATCTCAGAGTGGGTGCCATCGACTGGATCACGGAATTCGCGGGTAGCTTGCCGCAAGATGGGCAGCAAGCGGTGGAGCGCTGGGAACAAGAGGCCTGCACTGTAGTCGCAGTTGCAGAGGGTTCACAATGGTTGGGTTTGATCGCCATCGCTGATAGGTTGCGTGCTTCAGCTCCTTCAGCAGTCAAAAATTGGCAGGCAAGCGGACGCACAGTGGTTGTGATCACCGGTGATCGCCTTGGGACAGCGGAAGCGGTGGCGCGTACTGTTGGGGCCGATGCATTCCATGCCCGGATTTTACCCGCCAATAAAGCTGAAATTGTGACTTCTTTGCGCGGCAAAGGAAAGGTTGCCTTTGTTGGTGATGGAATTAACGACGCCCCGGCACTTGCTGGAGCCGATGTTGGCATTGCCATGGGCAGCGGAACCGATGTCGCCGTTCACGCTGCAGAGGTTGTGTTAATCGGGCACGATTTGAACAAGATCAGTTTTGCTTTCCGGTTGTCTGAGCTTACGCTTGGCAACATTCGGCAGAATCTGTTTTGGGCATTTGGTTATAATGTGATTTTGTTGCCGGTTGCCGCTGGTGTATTGTATCCATTCACGGGACTACTGCTATCGCCGATGCTGGCTGCCGGAGCTATGGCAGCATCCAGCGTATGTGTGGTGCTCAATGCCTTGCGGCTGAGCGGTGCCGATACCCTGAACGGTGCGTTGAACACCAACGAACGCAAGCGCTGACAGTACCCTGATTGCCACGACTGTTTTGTACCTGCTATTTCCTGCGCTTGACTTGCCTCTATCGGCGTTCCCACTATCAATGGCAGTATGAGTGATATCAAACTTTTGGAAACATTTCCCAATCCACGTCCAGGTCGTGATTATCTGATTGAGCACACATTCCCGGAATTCACTTCAGTGTGTCCAAAGACCGGGCAGCCGGATTTTGCGACTATGGTAGTCAGTTACGTGGCGGACAAAGAGTGTCTTGAGTTAAAGTCGCTCAAGTTTTACATGAATGCTTATCGCAACGAGGGGATTTTCTATGAAGCGGTCACCAACAAAATTCTGGACGATTTGGTGGCTGCTTGTAAGCCGCGCTCGATGAAAGTCATTTCCAAGTGGGGAGCCAGAGGCGGGTTTAGCTCCATCATTACGGTGGAACACTCTGCCTGATCCGTTCCGATGCCAAACACGGTTTTGATCCACTCTGGAGGGCTTGATTCTACAGTCCTTTTGTATCATTTGTTGGATGCGGGGCACACAGTTGCTGCCCTCACTGTGGATTATGGCCAAAGGCATCGGTGTGAAATCGAATCCGCGCGTTCGCTGGTTCTTGAGCTTGGTCTTGAGCACCAAATTGCCGATCTGCGCAGCATACAAGGATTGCTCGCTGGCAGCAGCCTCACATCGCCGGATATTCCAGTGCCTGATGGTCACTACGCTGAGGAAACCATGAAGGCAACAGTAGTGCCTAACCGCAATATGTTGCTTTTATCGCTAGCTGCAGCCTGGGCCATATCCCGCAAGGCAGACCACATTGCTTATGCTGCCCACAGTGGCGACCATGCGATCTATCCCGATTGCCGGAGCGAGTTTGCTGACGCTATGCGCGGGGCTATAATGCTCGCTGATTGGCACAAGGTTGAGTTGCTGCGGCCGTTCGTCCATTTTTCGAAAGCTGATATCGTGACTCGTGGAGCTGAATTGCGGTTCCTTTTGAGCGCACGTGGTCTTGTTACAAGGGTGGTGACTTGCATTGTGGGCGTTGCGGTACCTGCATTGAACGCCGCGAAGCTTTTCATCTGGCAGGCATACAGGATCCCACTCGCTATGCCGCGAATGCACCTACGCTTGACGAACTGATCCAAAGTGATTGGAAATTGCGCGAATGATCACCTGCCGCAAATCCTACACAGATATCCCCTTTGCACATCGTCAGCATCATCACGACGGACATTGTGCGCTTATTCATGGTCATAATTGGGGCATTCATATTACTTTTGGTTGCGTGCGCACAGATGCCAATGGATTTGTTGTCGACTTTGGAAAGCTGAAATTCATTCGACGCTGGATTGAAGAGAACCTTGATCATGCCTGCGTGTTTAATGAAGACGACCCCATGCTTGAGCAGCTCACTGCCGTCGGCGGTGCTTCAATTTGGAAAGTTTATAAAGTGCGCAGTTGCTCCTGTGAGGGTTTGGCTGAGCATTTGTACGCAGTCTTTGATCGCATGGTCAAGGAAGCGACTGAAGGCAGAGCTTTCGTTGTGGCAGTCGAAGTGACCGAGGATTCACGCAATTCAGCCACCTACAGCACAGCCTTGTGAGGCACTGATGAAAAAACTGCCCATTCATGAGTATTTTTATACTTGGCAAGGTGAAGGAACTCACACTGGCAGGTCCGCTTTCTTTATTCGAACCTACGGATGTCCGGTTCATTGCCCTTGGTGTGATTCTGCAGGGACTTGGCATCCCGACTTTAAGCCGGATTTTGTCGCACGACTCGATGTGGATGAATTGGTTGCCTTGGCAGTGGCTGCCTCGCCGGCATTGGTAGTTGTGACCGGAGGTGAACCAGCCATTCATGATTTAAGAGACCTGACTGCCGCTATGCACGCAGTGGGTTTGCCGGTTCACCTCGAGACTAGCGGAGCCTTCCCCATTCAAGGTTCCTTTGATTGGGTCACCGTCAGTCCCAAACGCTGGAAACCTCCTCTTGACGAAGTTCTCGCCATGGCCTCGGAATTCAAGGTCATTGTCGAAAATGCGACCACCATTGAAGAATGGTGGCAGGTACTAAAGCCGCATTGGCGGGGACAACCTGTCTGGTTAAATCCCGAATGGTCGCAAAGTGCCAATCGCGAGGTTCTCAATGCAATAAGCGATTACGTCAAGCTCCACGGAGATCCCTTCCGCGCAGGGTGGCAATTACATAAGTTGTACAATGTTGATGCGCTCGATGCGCGCAGTGCTCCTCCCGTTCCTTTGGGCGGCAGGATCTGATCATTGCTGACACGGGTAGGGCTGTGGCGTAGTGAGCGATTGGCCATTGTCAACACAGCGCAGATTGAGAATAAAGGGAGTAGCACGCCTGGCCCATTCATCCGGTGTTTGGCACGTCGCTGCCAAATCGCCCCAGTTGCTGCGCAACATATCCGTGTCGACTACCCCCGGACTCAGGGCGATGCACGCCATGCCGGGCGGCAGCTCTAGCGCCAAGGATTTGGTCATACCCTCAACTGCAAATTTGCTCGCGCAATAGCCCCCGATTTCAGGGAAAGCAGTGCGCCCGGCACCTGAACTCAAGTTAACGATGATACCTTTTCCTGCCTGAATCATGTTAGGCAGATACGCTTTTATGACGGCGTGCAGGGCGATCACATTCACCTGGAAAACCTTGGCGAATTCAGCGTTATCCAGTTCCCACAGATTGGCGTTGGGATGAATCACAGCCGCATTGTTGATTAAGATGTCAGGCGGCCCGTAGCGTTTCAGAACCGTGCCGGCCCAACACTCCAGTTGCTTTGCGTCAGTAATGTCCACTGTCTGGAAGTGATGCGGTGCGCCCAACTCTCTTTGCAGTGCAGACAGCGCCTGGGCGTTGCGACCGCATCCCAGAACTGTATGGCCAAGCGATGCAAATTCACGCGCCAGGGCCTTCCCTAAACCGCGTGTGCAGCCAGACAGTACTATTTTTTTTGCCATATCCACCAATTTAGTCTCTTTTCCGGCATTATCTAGTGCTTGCTGAACAAAGTTTGCCATGGAATTGATTTTTTTAGGAACAGGTACCTCTCAAGGGGTGCCAATGATAGCTCACGACCCTTCGGATTTAGATCTGAATGATCGCCGGAATTGGCGTACCCGTACCAGTGCGCACGTGGTCATGGACGGTACCCATATTCAGATCGATGCTGCACCGGAGTTCCGCTTGCAGTGCGTACACAATAATATTCGGAGGGTGGACTACTTTATCCTCACCCATGGTCATGCCGATCACGTGCAGGGAATGGATGATTTGCGTCGCTTCATCGATATGCGAGGCGGGGAGGCTTTGCCCGTCTATGGGACGGATGAGGGTTTGCTGCGCGTGCAACAAATTTATCCCTATGCGATACGCCTGCGGCCTGAATTCAAGGGCTATCCCGCTTTCAACCTGTTGCCGATGCCAGAAGTGCTGGATCTGCCTTGTGGACGCATCTGGTCAACCCTTTTACCGCACGGCAGACTCCAGGTTCTGGGGCTCGTATTTGAAGAGCGTTCTTCCGGTAAACGATTGGCTTACTACACGGATTGCAAGCTCCTGACGCCTCACGCCCTCGAATTGGCGCACGACCTGGACGTTTTGGTATTGGATGCTTTGCGCCCCGATGAACACCCCACTCACATGAGTTTGCCCGAAGCCAAGGCTGCTGCGGCTGGCATTGGCGCCAGACAGACGTTCTTTACCCACATGACCTACATGATTGATCATGCAAGGGATTCCGCAGAGTTGGCGCCGGGGACAGCCTTTGCTTACGACGGTTTGCGCATCACAGTGTAGCAGGTATCCAGTCGTTCTGATACGACCAGAGGCGTGCGTAATGGCCTTCTTGTGCGATCAGTGCGTCGTGTGATCCTTGCTCCAAAATCTTACCGTGCTCCAATACCACAATTTGATCAGCCTTGCGCACAGTGGACAAGCGGTGGGCAATCACCAGTACCGTGCGCCCGTGCAACAGGTTATCTATCGCTTCCTGGATATAGCGTTCTGTCTGCGTATCTACGCTCGATGTCGCTTCGTCAAAAATTAACAGTGATGGGTTTTTTAGCAATACCCTGGCTATCGTCAGGCGCTGCTTTTCTCCCAATGGACAAGCGTATACCCCTTTCTCCAATCTGCGTATTCAATCCGCTCGGCAGGGCTTTCACAAAGTCCCAGGCGCGTGCGCCTTGAAGAGCTGCAATGACTGCCTGCTCATCCGCTTCTGGCGCCGCCAACAGCATATTCTGCAGGACGGTACCATCAAAAAAGGAACGGATCCTGGGCGACATATCCGATGTGACTGCGCAGATCTTTGAGTGCGATAGACCTGACATCCACCCCATTGATTGTAACTGCACCACCGGTCACATCATAATAACGCAAAAGTAAATTAGCGATGGTGCTTTTTCCCGCCCCGGTATGACCCACCAGTGCGGTCATTTTGCCTGGTGGGAGTTGAAGTTGCATGCGATGCAATACCTGGGATCTGCCAGTGTAGGCAAAATCAACTGCCCGGTACTCGATATGTGGCAATGAGCCTGTGGGGAAGGGGATGGGGTGCTCCGCATCCACTATATCAACCGGATGATCCAGCACTTCAAACACGCGTTTACCACTCGCCGTTGCCGCGGCCAACATGTGGTTCAATCCGTGCAGCCGGTTAAGGGGTTCGTACATCATGCCAGCATAAATAAAATAAG
>JAJOKB010000115.1 GCA_021208135.1 Verrucomicrobiota bacterium
ATAGAAGTCGGCAAGATCAAAGATGCCGAAGCGGTCCCATGTAACACCTCGAACGAGGTGAACAGGCGCGTAAAGCTATGAGGCCACTGACTTTGGAAAGCAATAAATCGCAGCAGAACATACAGCATCAAGGCGGACCAGAGTTGCCAACGGATGGCATGCTTGGAGTAACCAAGGAAGTCGCAGACTTTGAAGGTTCAGGCGCAGATGCAGCTTCGCGGCAACTTTGCGCCTGCGGTGCTTAGCCCAGTCCATGCAGTTGGCAACCAAAGCGATCGTACTGGAGTCAACTGCGTGCACCGCCCTTTTGAAACGATGCGGCAGGCCCTTGTAGCGCCTGCCGGTCCAAAGGCCGGGGCAGTCTCCTGCAAATGTGCAAGGACCTTCCACAACAACTCCTCCATCATGTCGCTGTTGCGATGCTTGTTCGCATGGGAAAGCGTATTGCGGCTCGGAGGCACTGCACCTCGGATCGCTACCAGCTTCGATGCATGATGTCGCAGGGAATCACAGACATAATTGAGCCCGATCGCATGTGTCAGTTGGGCGAAAAACCAGGGCCACCACGTGGCTCCACGGTGTGAAGGTCCGCGCCTTCTTGTCCACCCCATGTTTGCGGGCGAGTTTTTCGGTCACATGCGACGGGATAAGTTTGCAAACCTGATGCAATGTGCTTCTGTGGTGCTTGGTCGGCGTTATGTTTTTCATCAACCGGATTCTTTGGTTGGAATCCAGCGCTGGCCACCTTATTTAACCCGGTTCTTCAAGAGCCTTCAACTACATCCTGTGGGATGACTGTGGTTGATGTTATAAAATTTTATTTGTTTCTCAGTTTCGCATTGACAACTGGAGGATTTGCAATTTGAGGGTGATTGTCTCTATGTCGTGCCGCACGCGGTTCGATGTAATTTTCCACATACTTGTCATCGCAGCTATGAAAACAAATCTGTCACAACCATCGATGTTTGCCACCAAGGTACGCATCCCAGCCGTTCTTCTATCGTTAATGGTCTATTCGTTGGTTAATGCCAATCAGGCCATCGTCATACTTTTTGAGCAGGTGGGTGGCGGGTGTGGTGGCCACGACCTCCGGCAGTGTGACAGTGCCGCTCAAGCACTACCCTTAGGTCCTATCGGACCCTATACGACCCAAGCTTACGCATCCTCATTTTTCAGTCTTTACTGGCTCGATGGCAGTTACAACACTTGGTTTGGAGGGACCTCTACTGCGTCGACCGGGATTACTTCTTTGCCTCTTTCTGCCAGTGGTGACACGTTTGGATATGCTGGGGACAAGTTTTATTTCCCCGGTACATTGCCAAGTGGAACTGTATTCACTCCAGCCACTACATGGACCTGGTCGCAGAATTTGTCGCAATTGGGATTGGATTATCTGACGACCACGCCAGTTGTGGTATTTGAGAGTTTTGACGGGCAGACCGTTTCTCTGGCCATGATTCCTGAGCCCTCTTCAGCAGCTTTGTTATTTGCTGGATGTGCGCTGGCTTTTGTGGTCGCTCGCAGACGCAAACGTTGATAGGTTTGCTCAGTCTGATTTGTGGCTAATGGGTGGCCAGTAGGGCCCCCAACCTGGAGGTTCAGGTCGTTGTGGAGGATCGCAGGGAAGAAAGTCGGCGGTGGATTGCATCCACGTGCTTGTTTGTTTTCTCAGTTCCTGCAACTGAGTTCCATATTGAGGATCGTCGGCGACATTTTTAAGTTCGTGCGGGTCCAGGGTCAAATCGTACAGTTCTTCTTTTGGTCGCGTAGAACTAGGCAATTGCCATGACTGTTCCCACTGGTGCCAACTGTGTAGCCCGGTGTTGATTACTTCATTCAGGGGTTCGGGTGGTTTTGCTTGAGGCAAAAAGTTCTTCAAGTAAAGGAAACGATCTGTTCGAGCTGCACGGATAGGATCGTAGCAGTCAATGTAGTCCTGTTCGGTATGCCACGGCTTTTCTCCATGAAAATTGCGTTCGAGGAACACGGGCTGTGCAGTTCTTTCTTCCGGGTTGAGAATGGCTGACCAAATGGAAGCTCCTTGAGGGTGGTCAACGGTTGAAACCCCAACCGCCTCAGCCAAAGTTGAGCGAAAACTAATGTTTGATACTGGCAGTTTGAATTCGCTGCCTGCCAAGTGCGAGTCGGGCAAGCGCATGATCAGGGCGATTTCGGTGCCAAGACGGTACAGTGTACCTTTGCCGCGTGGCCCGGACATGCCGTGATCTGTGGTAAAAACCACCAACGTGTTTTGCAGTAAATCAAGCGACTTTAAGCCCTGCATCAATCGGCCAAATTCCTGATCTAGAAACACAACAGCTGCGGCAAATCTGCGGAAGGCCGCGAGTAATGCCGGTGTAGTCGGCATTCCGGGAGGCATCCAGTCAGGCCAGTGGGCAGGCATTCCGGGTATGCGTGAGCCCACCTCTTTCCACGTACAGGCGTGAGGTTCCTGAGTGGCGATGTTGAGGTAGAATGGCTGATTGCGTTCCAGCTTTTTCAACCATTTAGTGCATTGTCCACTGCGGAAGGCAGTTTCCAGTCATTCCAGTCATTGGAAAGCTCTTGCATGTATCGATCGGTTTTTGGGGTGGCGCTCGTGATTGATACCGCTCAGCATGGTGGTATAACCAGCGGCATTAAAGTCGTCCACCGTCGTCGGGAAATCCCGATGCAAAGGCCAACCCATGTGTGATAAACCCAAGGCTCCGGTTGTGTGTGCATATTTACCTGACATGACACAAGCTCTGGAGGGTGAGCAGGCGGGTGAAGCGCAGTGTGCATCGCTGAATCTGATTCCTTCGGCGGCGAAAGCATCCAGATGGGGTGTTGGAATGTGGGCACCATAGCTTCCTAGTGCTCTGCCCAAATCGTGGCAAACGAAGTACAAAATGTTGTGTTTCATTTGTTTTTATTTCAGCAGTGGCATTCCCGGTTTTCGAGTACTTCCGCAAATCATCCGGGTAACCTGTTACACCGCTTGTGCTTCCTTAGAAAGTATTCACTGTGAAGGAATGTTCCGATTCATTGGTGTGCTAGTTGTTTTTCTTTCTTGTATGGCGTCGTTGTTTGCCGATCGCTGGGATGGATTGCTCAGCGCCGAGCAAATAAATAGGGCGCAGCAGCGTTTTGAGGCGTCGATTCTGTCATTTGAAGCAGACGCAAAAAGTACGAACTATCCTGCCGACAGTATTGTATTTGCAGGAAGTTCTACCATTAGGCTGTGGCAAACCTTGCAGGAGGATATGGCCCCGTTGAATGTCATTCAAAGAGGGTTTGGCGGTTCGGACAGCGCATCATTGCTTTGGTACGCAGAGCGCATATTCGCTCCGTTAAATTATCGAGCCGTAGTGTTCTTCAGTGCCAATGACATTATGGGACGGGACACTGATGCAACTCCAGAAGCAGCGCTAGCCCGTGTTGTGGAAATTGTAGCTATTGCCCGCAAGGATCAGCCCTATATGCCGGTAATCTGGATTGCCGTTACACCGACGCCAGCGAGGTGGCATGTATGGCCTCAGGCCAAAGAATTGAACAAGCAATTGGAATCCCTGGCACTCAAAATACCCAATTTTCATTTCATTAACACTGAGAGTTACTTTTTGAATGAACACGGGCAACCGCGTGATGAATTGTTCGTAGATGACCAGCTGCACCTGAACACCGAAGGATACAGAATTTTCAGTGCCTTGGTTAGGGCCAGATTGGAAGCAATTTTACCTTGAAGGAAGGTAACGCTCCTGAGTCTGGGACTATTCTTAAGGAGTGAATCCAGGAAGTTCGTTTGCGGGTACTACAGGATCCTGATCGATCCATCACAGAAGCCAGCAGTTGTGTGTTGAAGCTGACCGCGCAGATGGATTACTTACCTTTTGTTGGTATGTCAATCGCAATGGATTGTAGGTAGGGGATTTGAGCCGTTTCCGGTGTATCAACCAGTGAAATAATTATCTTAAAACGGCCTGAAGGGAGCGACATTTGAACAGGTCCCTCACCATTGAAGATCAGCCTTTCATGGGTTTCGGGAACAACCAAACTCCATTGTGTATCACCAGGCATTTCCTGTCGCCAGTGCAGGCTGATAGAGGCCTCCGAAGCTACATCCAGATTGAAATTGAAACCAGCCGCATCCCCCTTTGCGTTCCAGCCCTTCAGGTCTATGACTGAATTAAAAACATCACCTTTGACAGTGGCAGGAGCTCTTGCCGGGATGCTGTTTGTTCCTGTTGTGAGTTGGAAAATAGGTGCTGCGAAAGCGTGGGGTTCATTGACAATCGAAGCCCACCATGACCTTAGATCGCCGAGTAACGTGAGGCTTAGTTCAGGGTTTAGTTGGGCTATATTCGTCGTTTCTTCGGGATCCACTGTTAGATCAAACAGCTCAATGTGCTCCAGGCTCGGGTCATCCGAAAAAGTGCCGTTAAGCACGAGTTTGTAGTTTTCATTACGAATCGATAAAACTTGCTGATCGAAAGGCATCGCCTTGCGCATGTGCGCTGGAATGGGCAGGTATTCCCCGGGGATGCCGTCCATTGAATATGGGGGACCAGAGGTAAGCCAACCTCTGTGGGCGTAATTAAAAATAGCTTCAGAGCGCTTGAACGGTTCCTGCGACGCCATCAAAGGTAGAAAACTACGACCATCAAAGGGTGGGGTGTCCGGCAGTGTATGGGCACCTGCCATTTGCAGGAGAGTGGGGGCTAAATCCACAACGTCGATGGGCAGATCAATCACTCGCGGAGTCAATGTGCCGCGATACATGATGAACAAAGGCGAGCGCACACCATTTTCGAATAAATCGCCTTTCCAGCCGCGCCGGTTGGATACTTTGCGCAACGCCCTGTCGTGGTCACTCAAAGTGCTTGCATCGATCGCCGGACCATTATCGCTTTTGAAAATGACGATGGTTTGATCAAGCAATTCCAATGATTCCAGCTCCCTCAGCAGCCTACCCACTTCCTGGTCCAGTTTGGAAACCATGGCCCAAACCCTTGCCAGTTCCAATGATAACCCCTGAGCCTGATAAAATTGGATCCATTCATCCGGTGCATCGTGGCGGGAATGGGGCGTTAAGGTGGGAAGATAGGCGAAAAATGGACGTTCACGGTTGCGGGAAATAAAATCTATGGCGTAATCGACAATGACTTCGTCGGCCCATTTAGCGTGTGCCACCCTGGTGCCGTTGAACAAACCCGATGTGTTGCGATGGCGGTATAAATCTGCCACATAAGCCTCATCAAAACCGCGGTCCCAGGGCAAGTACCCAGTGGTAATCCCCAGATGCCATTTGCCCCAGGCGCCAGTGGCATACCCTGCTGCGCCAAGGTGTTGGGCCAAGGTGCGCTCACTCAAATGAAGAAAGTCTTTGCCTCCATGCACATGGGAAACACCTGTGCGCAAGAAGTGTCTGCCCGTCAGAGTTGCGGCTCTGGTGGGTGCGCAAGTCGGGTTCACGGTGAAGTCATTAAAACGGACTGACTGCCGCCCCAGCTTGTCTAGGTTCGGTGTTTGTACCCAAGGATTGCCATGCAGGGCCAAATCATCCCAGCCAAGATCATCACATTGAATCAAAACGATGTTTGGGGGGCGATCGGCCACCGCTGCTGACAGTGCCGCCGCAGACGCAAATGCGAGTGCTGCTGCAATCGGGGGATTGGTTTTCATATGTCGCTTTGAGATAGGAGTGATGAAACCGAACAGTATCCGCATCGCGTGGCAATTTCGGACTGAAGCAACCTGTTACACAGGAGCGAACACGCGTTTCTTTTCTATCTTGTGCAATGGGTTACGCGCACAGCGGGTTGTCATGCAAGCGGGACTGATTTTGCTGACGACCAAATTCTCGGTGAAAGGTACCCTTGTCATGCGTCAGATTGTCAATACCCTGTTTTTTTGTTTAATTACTCTCCGCCTTGTTGCTCAGGTTCCAATCCCTCAGGGGCAATGGGATCAGGTACAATCCTTTTATGCTAATTTGGGAGTGCCTGTGGAATTTGTGGATCAGTGGCGCGATTACACCACGCCCAGGGCCGAAAGAGTAGGCGGATTGCATGTTTTGCCAACTGTCTCGTCCCATCCGTTTGCAGATGTTGCATTGGATCCGCACTTATTGTTGCTGGGGAAAATTTCGGTCATTGATTTTGGAGCCGACCCCACTGGCGTCATCGACTCGACTGAGGCGATTCAGCGGGCCGTCGATTTTTGGTCGGGATCACGCGCTGGTGGTATTCTTCCCGACTGGAACGTACACCGTGTCTGGCACCATCAAGGCGTGGTCATTGACGCGGATTGGACCGGAGTTCGAAAACGGGCGCATCAACCGGGAGGATTTTTTTTGTTCCTGTTCTCGTGGGCTCGGCAGCGGGCTCGTCCCGTCCCGTCATTCGATTGGCTCCGGGTACCTTCCCGGAGTATGATGAACAAAACCGACGCTTTGTTGTCGAGTTTCGGAACTTCTCCCCACCGCCGACCCAAGCCAGCAATTCCTTCGTTGATGAAAACGGGATTCAAAGATTTTTCTATGAACTCTATCCTCACCGACTCAGTGCCACGGAGCGCGAACGCATGCGTGAAAATACGCCCGATCATATCGGTCCCGAGTTTCGGGGAATCGATATCGAGATCGCAGAAAACAATTCGGGTGCTTCCGGATTGCGTTTCCCCACCGCTGAAACTTCCGGTGTCGGCGATGTTGAGATTCGCTTTCTCGGCGATGGTCATGTTGGTTTTCAAGGTCCGCCTGGCGGTGGATCCGCCAGTGTTAACATCACGATCACAGGCGGTCGGATCGGTTTGGACACTACGAATCAAAACTTCGAAAGTCATAGTTTCCCAGGCAACAGTGTCGGTGCGCAACCGACCCCTGTGTTAACTGGGTTACGGCTGATAAATCAGACTGAATTAGCTGTGCGCAGTCAGGTTCGCGGCACTCTTGTTGGTGTGGGTTGGCATATTGAAACCCAACGCAATGGCCCGGTCATCCAGTTGCGCCATTCCTGGTATGGAGATCCATTCAGCAGTTCACTGGCACTGATCGATTCAACTATTGTATATAATACAGACATGCCGTTCGGCAATGTTGTAGTGGGTCGTCAAGGTGACGTTGAAGATCGCAACCGCTCCTTCTATTTCGACAATGTCTATATCAAAAATGCTGAAGCTGCTTACGTGGCGCACGATTTACCGGCAGCTACCTTCGCGACTCATCCGGTCGGTTGGTTTCATGTCAAACGACTCGGCTATGAACGCCGCCCGCGTCCTCGGGATGGCTACGACCTGTTCGAACGCGTTTGGCTCGATGGACAATTGCACGATACCTGGTTATTCAAGGGTCATGCACTCGCTGCGGATCAACAACCTCCCGCCCATTTGATCAGTCAACATTTGTATGCAGGGGTATTTCCGCATTTCGAGGTGCCTGGTGCCGTGAATATCCGCGATCATGGTGCCGTTGGTGATGCTATCGTTGACGACACCGAGGCGATTCGCGCAGCTATTGCAGCGTCCGCTGCCAATGGCAGCAATGTCGTGATCATTCCAAGGGGGTATTTTAAGATTAGTGACACCATTGATTTGTTGCCACAAACGAAACTCATCGGTATCAACAGGCAGTGGTCCGTGATCACCTCATCGCAAGCTGACGGTGTATTTGGTGGAGCTGAAAGCAGGTCGGATTATCCGGACGGAATTCCCATGCTGCGTACGGTTGACAGTGCGACGGCAGATACAGTCATAGCGCATTTAAGGCTGGCTGTCGGGTTCCCCATCAAAACCCACAATGGCTGGTGGTCGGGTGGCGGTCCACCCAACTTTAATCAGTCCGGTGCTATCCCTCCCGAAGAAGCTGTGGTTGAAGTGTATCCCCTGTTGTGGCGGGCCGGAGGAACCTCATTGGTGCGCGAGTGTATGTTCAATCCGCGCAATGAATTCAATTTTCATTTCAATCTTTACAATGAACAAACCTATGTTGGCGCGGTGTTCATGCACCCGTTGATAAGGATCGAAGGTCATGGCGGTGGCAGGTGGTATGGGTTTCATTTTCACGGCTACTATCCGTTCGGACCAGAAGGCGAATTGATTCGCATAACCGACAACCAAAGCCCCGTTCACTTCTATCATCTGCACGCACAGCACAATACCGCGCTCAATCTGATTCGCTTGGAAAACGCACGGTATGTCAGTATTTATGGCATAAAGACCGAGCACCACAAAACGCTGTTGCGCAGCAATCAATCGGAGCACGTACGCATATTCGGACATGGTGGAATCGCGACTCCGGCTCCAGGCGGCCAACATTATTATTTCGACAATAACAACGATTTTTTTAATTGCGGCAATCGGTGATGAAGTTCGGTTCGGTGGCAGTACCACGATTGGTTCAGGCTGGTCGATTATGTATTTTACCAACTTTGCCAATTATCGAGTCTTTATTGATCATCAGAACGGAGACGACATCTTTCCACCATTCAATGAACGTCCAATTCTGTATCAGCGCGGCAATCCCCAAGGTGGATCGCCCATCGCGCCACTGACAATCCACAGCGTTGAGTTCACTGCCGGTCCGAACGGTTCGGTGAGTGGGCAATTGCAGCAAGCGGTTGCTTCCGGTGCCAGCAGTGGTGTGGTCACTGCCGTTGCGGATGAGGGCTATTCATTCGCCGGGTGGAGCGGAGGTTACACAGGAATGCGCAATCCACTGTATGTGCGCGATGTAAATAGTGCTCAAACCATAACCGCGCACTTTCAGCCGGCAAGTAATCCACCCAGTGTAACCCTGGTTAGTCCGGTACAAGGAACTGTATTGTTTGTCGGCGAAACGGTCACCTTGACGGGCACTGCCTTCGATGATGTGGATGGCGACATCAGTGAGTTGGCTGTCTGGTTCTCCAATCGTGATGGCAACCTGGGTACAGGTGGGCATCTGGCTGTCACGGATCTCTCGCCTGGGTTGCATCAGTTGACCTTATCAGCCACCAATTCCAATCAACAGACCGCACTGGCTCAGGTATTGGTTTGGGTGCAAACGGGAGCCCTTGTGGTGCCCGACACCCGTGGAACAAATCCGTCCAGCAACACCCCCTGGATGCCAGTGCGCGTACTAGCCAAACACCTCGCATACAGCGGATTAATCAGGGGGAGCGGGTTGACGGCACAAAGCGCGACCGATGTTTTCCGGGGTGCGCCAAAGCTCTCCCAGCGAAAGGCGCGGATCTGGCATTTGTGCTGCAAAACAATCACTATATCAGCTTCACCCTCACGCCCGATGCGGACCATCCACTCAACCTGAATGGGGCGGTTTTCACCTTTGCAGTGTCGCGGGAAGGCAATGCCACCGCATCCCGTGATTACACTGTTTTCACCTCTATCAATGGCTTTACCTCAGATCAGGCCGTCAGTACCCAAACTCATGCTTCAAATCCCAGCGATTTCGTCATTCTTAATTTTACTTTCTCCGGGTCTGAATATGAGGCGGTCAGTGCTCCGGTTGAGGTGAGGATTTATCCGCATAACGGCAGCTGGGGACGCAATCTATCCTTTCGCCAATTCGCCCTGTATCATCCCGCGCCCCAGGGCGTTCCAGATCCACAGCCTTCAGGTTATGAAATTTGGGCTGCGATCAATGGTATTACCGGGGACATGGACGCCATTTACGGCGGCATACCTCATCTTGTGCGCTATGCTTTTGGCGGCAATGCTGAAACCCGGCTCAGCGATATTGTACCCTCAGTACAGGTGCAGAGTTACGGGCTGAACGGACTGCAGTTCACCATTCAATTTCAGCGCGTGGACGATCCCTTGATTCGCTATGAGATTTGGTTCAGCGAAGATCTTGAAAACTGGGGCTATGAACCGGTTTGGAGTGATACCGGATGGGGACCGCAGTCGATCCAGATTCAGGTGCCAGACGCTGCCTCAGGGTTCATCCGCATGGCCATACACTACGGCCCTTAATGCTAAGCCCGAGACTCATGTGCGCAACAGGTTGCGCGGTGGCGACCATTGAAGTGAAGGTTGGCGCTTTTAGCTTTTTAGATGATGAAAACCTCTACCTTGTTGATGACGGGTGTGGGTCGCGTTGAGTTGTCGGAGACTGAGTTGCCGGCAATTGCGGCTGATGAAATTTTGCTGTCAACGGCATACTCATGTATCAGTCCTGGAACCGAGTTGAGGTGTTTGGCGGGTCAGCAGGCTGGAGCACCTGCATTCCCTTTTATCCCTGGCTACGCATTGACTGGTGTGGTGATTGAAGCGGGGCCAGCCAGCGGATGGGAGGAAGGGGCGCGGGTTTTTGCGTCAGGTACCAGAGCTGCAGGCCACACTCGGTGTTGGGGTGGCCATTGCGGACATGCTGTGGTTAAAGGAACGGACGCCATTCCGATTCCTGCGGGGCTTGACTTACGGGCTGCGGCTACAGCCAAGCTCGCTGCCATTGCCTATCACGGGCTGACCCTGGCGCAACCATTACCCCACGAAAAGTAGCTGTCATCGGGCTCGGCCCAATCGGCAGGTTTGCCGCCGAATTGTACCGATTGGCTGGCACTGAGGTGGTGGTTACCGATTTGAGTGCCAGCAGAAGAACACAGGCAGCCCAAGCACAGTTTGCGGTTGTTACAGACACCGATGACATGTGTGCGGGATTTGGCGTCCATTTTTCGAACGGTGCTGATATTGTGGTTGACGCGACTGGTGCAGGAGCAGCGTTGGCACAATCAGTGAGGTTAGCACATCAACCGCCCTGGGACCATCAATTGCACGACCCAGCCGATTGGTGCTGCAAGGCAGTTACGCTGGAAGTCCGCCCTTTCCTTATGATGCCGCCTTTGACCGTGAATTGCAGCTCATAGTACCGCGCGATTGTCGAAGAGCCGATATACAAAGTATCCTTGGCTTGATGGGCCGTTCATTGCTGGATCCGTTGGCATGGGTAGAAGATGTGCAATCACCTGCCTGTGCTGCGGACATGTATGCGCGTTTGCAGGGTCAGATCTCGGCA